>JAAYPM010000038.1 GCA_012519815.1 Bacteroidales bacterium | reverse complement strand
GGGGGTCACAGGTTCAAGTCCTGTTGGGCCCACGGTTTTAATCAATTTTATGTAAAACCCTGTAAATAAAGAAGTTTACAGGGTTTTTTACTTGTTGCATGTATTAGTTTGTACATGCAATAAGTAAATGCGATAAAATTAATTTTATTAGAAATTAATGATTATAAATACAATAAGAACAAAGTAAAAATGTTTATTTGCATATAAAACGATGTGATTTTCAATGTATTTTATATATTTGTATGTTAAAAAAAATAATACCTATGGCAAAAACAAATGAAACCACCACAATTTCAACAAACATGATTACTTCAGGAACGGTCATTACTGGCGATGTTTCTTGCGAAAGTGATATAAGGTTAGAAGGAACGCTTAATGGTAATTTAGTAGTAAAAGGAAAAGTTGTAATAGGCGGCACGGGAATCGTGAAAGGCGAAATAAAGTGTCAAAATTGTGATGTGGAAGGTACTCTTGAAGGTAAAATTACTGCAAACGAATTGCTTTGTTTGCGAGCTACAGCAAAGGTTATGGGAGATATGCATGTTAATAAATTAGCAATAGAGCCGGGAGCTATATTTACCGGTTTATGTAATATGAATTTGGACCATGAAAAAACCACATCGCACAATGGCATGGCTAAAAAAGAAGAGCTTACTGCAAAAAAAGCCTGAATTATTTAATGCACTAAAATATACAAATATAGCCATTCAAATGGCTGTGATTATAGGTCTTGGGACATATGCAGGTGTTTCTCTTGATGCTTACTTTGAATGTAAACCAATTTTTACGGTAATTCTTTCGTTATTTGCCGTGTTTGCTGCTATTTATGTCGTAATAAAAGATTTTATACATAAAAATGATTAAATATAAATTTATTGTATTGCACGCCTGTATTTTATTGGTATGTGTTGTTTTTTTTTTTCTTGTGATGCACAAAGTACCACATTTGCTTAATTTTAACCTTGGAATGTTGAGCATTATGTTTATGTCGTTTGTGCATATTGTGTCTGGATTATTAATGTTAAAATTTTACTTTGGAAATGGGAAAAAACATATATTCGCAGCAATAGCTACTCATTCTGTAAAATTTATAGCAGTCGTTTCTTTTGTGTTTGTACTTTTATCAATAGAAAAAAATAATTTTGCACTTGGTATATTATTAGCAAGTTTATTTTTACTATATATGATTTCAGAAATTATTCTATTATTATATGTCCAAAAATAACCTTCTTGCATAAAAGAGAATAATAGAAAAGACTTTATGGGCTGTGTATGTTAAAATAGTTGTAATTTTACCTTAAAATTTCCATGTTTTATTTGAAAAATAAAAATATATGTCAACAAATACAATTTCAGCAAAAGTTGTAACAACGCATGTTTTAAGCGAGATGAAACTTCGTGGCGAAAAAATTGCTATGCTTACTGCCTATGATTATTCTATGGCTCGTATTCTTGATATGGCAGGTATAGATGTGGTGCTTGTAGGAGATTCTGCCTCAAACGTAATGGCTGGAAATGAAACAACACTTTCAATCACACTCGACCAAATGATTTATCATGCAGCCTCGGTTCATAAAGCTGTTTCTCGTGCATTAGTGGTAGTTGATTTGCCGTTTGGTTCATATCAAGGAAATTCTTTAGAGGCATTACATTCAGCAATTCGTATTATGAAAGAAACTGGTTGTGGTGCGGTGAAACTTGAAGGAGGGCAGGAGGTTGTAGAATCAATAGATAGAATTTTATCAGCAGGTATTCCCGTAATGGGGCATTTAGGTTTAATGCCTCAATCTATTCATAAATTTGGAACATACACTGTTCGCGCTCGAGAACAAGAAGAAGCACAAAAATTAATGGCAGATGCTAAATTGCTTGAAAACGCAGGTTGTTTTGCCGTTGTTCTTGAAAAAGTTCCAGCAGCATTAGCTCAAAAAATAGCGGAAGCTTTAAAAATTCCTGTAATTGGCATTGGAGCTGGTAATGGTGTCGATGGACAAGTGCTTGTTTTACACGATATGCTTGGCATTAATCAAGAGTTTTCTCCTCGATTTTTAAGACGATATCATAATCTTTTTGCCGAAATGACAGGCTCGGTAAAAACATATATTCAAGATGTAAAATCACGCGATTTCCCAAATGAACGAGAGCAATACTAAAAATATCTTGTTTCAGGTATTGTATGAAGACAACCATTTGATTGCGGTTTCTAAGACAAATAATGTGTTGGTGCAGTCCGATAAAACAGGAGATGCCCCTCTTGAGGAATTGGTGAAAATGTATATCAAAAAAAAATACAATAAACCCGGAAATGTGTTTTTGGGTGTAATTCACCGTATCGATCGCCCAGTAAGTGGACTTGTATTGTTTGCTCGCACAAGTAAAGCCCTTACGCGCATGAATGAACTGTTTAAAAAACAAGAAATTACCAAAATATATTGGGCTATTGTGAAAAACACTCCTCCACAAACACATGCACAACTTCATCATTTTATAAGTCGTAATACAAAAATAAATAAATCGCAGGTTTATAAAACTCAAATTCCTAACACAAAAGAAGCTTTGTTGACATATACTTATAAAGCAGCTTCTCAAAAATATCATCTTTTAGAAATAAATTTACATACAGGACGGCATCATCAAATACGTGCACAACTTTCATATATTGGTAGCCCTATTAAAGGTGATTTAAAATATGGTGCGAAAAGAAGTAATCCAAATGGAGGAATTTCTCTTCATGCACGTTCGGTTACGTTTATGCATCCTGTAACAAAACAACATATTCATATTGTAGCTCCTTGTCCACAAGATGATGCATTGTGGCAAGAATTTGAGCGTAGTGTTTTGTAGCCTAAATGTATGAATTTCTGTTAATACCTTGTGAAAAGAAAAAGCTATTTCGTATAAGTTTTTACAAATGAGATGTATATTTTTGTATTCAATTACTAAAAATGTATATGTTCATGAAAAAACAAATTTTTGGAATGCTCTGTTGTGTTTGTATTGCGTTTTCGGGTTTTTCGCAAAAACAAATATCTCGTGCCGAATACATAGAACAATATGCCGATATGGCGATAACAGAAATGTTGCGAACAGGTATTCCTGCCAGTATAACTTTAGCGCAAGCGTGTTTGGAGTCAGCAAATGGTAACAGTGACTTGGCTCTTGTGGCTTTAAATCATTTTGGGATTAAATGCCATAGTTCGTGGACAGGAAAAAAAACATATAAAGATGATGATGCAAAAAATGAATGTTTTCGCGTGTACAGTTCTGTGTATGAATCATATAAAGACCATTCTGAGTTTTTGGTAAATGGCAGACGATATGCGTTTTTATTTGAATTGTCTTCTACTGATTATAAATCGTGGGCACAAGGGCTTCAAAAAGCAGGATATGCTACAAATCCGAATTATGCAACTCATCTTATTCGCATTATAGAGGAAAATAAATTGTATATGTATGATCAGCCTGAAAAATACGCTATTGCAACAGCTGATACAAAAGCAAAAACTGAAAGCACATCAAAATTTAAATTCACTCGTCAACCGCTTGCAAAAGCACCTGCACCAACCGTGTTGCCTCCAAATATATCTCATTTGTCTCCCATAGAAACAAAGTTTGATAAGCCTGTGTATGAGAACAATAAAACAAAGTTTGTGATACTTCAAGATAATGAAACTATATTTGTAATTTCGCAAAAATTTGGTATTCCTGTGTGGAAATTATTTTACTATAATGATTTTGTTCCCGGACAAACAATTTCTAACGGAGATGTTGTGTATATAGAAAAAAAGAAAAATCAAGCTCAAAAGCCTCATTTTACGCATACTATACAAAAAAATGAAACGCTTTTTTCTGTTTCGCAATTATATGGCGTTAAAATTTCAAAACTCGCAACTATGAACAGACGAAATCCAGACGAAAATATACCCGAAGGAACACATATATATGTGCGAAAAAATTTAATAATGTTTGAATAATAACGAATAAAAAACAATAGGCAAAACAATAAACATTATATCTTTGCCAAAATGGTTAGTTGATACAAATTTTTTTACATGAATAATAATAAACAAATCAAATCTGCATTAATTTCAGTATATCATAAAGAGAATTTAGATTCTATAGTGTTAAAATTGAAAGAATTGGGTGTTGTGTTCTATTCAACAGGCGGCACACAAACGTTTTTAGAGTCTTTAGGAGCTTCGGTTATACCGGTAGAAGATATTACTCATTATCCATCAATTTTAGGCGGACGAGTTAAAACCCTGCACCCCAAAGTGTTTGGTGGTATTCTTGGACGAAGAGATTTGTCTGACGATGTGGCACAAATGCAACAGTATGAAATTCCTGAAATTGATTTGGTTATAGTTGATTTATACCCATTTGAGCAAACAGTGAGCTCTGGTGCTTCAGAACAAGAAATTATTGAAAAAATTGATATAGGTGGTATTTCACTTATTCGAGCAGCTGCAAAAAACTTTAAAGATGTTGTGATAGTGGCATCGCAAAAGCAATATGCTCAACTTGATACTTTGCTCGAAAATAAAAAAGGAATAACCTCAATTGAAGATAGAAAAGAATTTGCGTGTGAGGCGTTTAATGTTTCCTCTCATTATGATTCTGCTATTTTTAATTATTTTGCTGACGGACAAATTCCTGCCGAAAAAATAAGTCTTACACAAGGAACGGTGCTTAGATATGGTGAAAATCCGCATCAAAATGCTATAAAATATGAATTTAATAATACCAAAATAACACATACATTGGCATCTGCGAATGTTTTACAAGGAAAACAACTTTCATATAATAATATGCTTGATGCTGATGCAGCATGGAAAGCAGCAAGTGATGTGTATCATGCGGTGCAAAATATACCCCAAAAAGTATCCGTTGCAGTTGTAAAACATTTAAATCCTTGTGGTTTAGCTGTTTCGGACACTGTTTTAAAATCATTAGAACTTGCATGGGCTGGCGATCCTGTGAGTGCATTTGGTGGAATTGTATGTTTTACTTCAGAAGTTGATGGCACCATTGCACAGTGGTTTTCTGATAAATTTATAGAAATTATTATTGCTCCTGCATATACGCAAGAGGCAAAAGCCTTATTTGCAAAAAAGAAAAATCTTCGTGTGTTAGAAACTCCTATTAAGCCACAATATACAGGCGAAAAATTATATCGTTCAATTAATGGGGCAATCCTTGTACAAGATGAAGATGAAGAATTTGATGCAGAATATAAAACCGTAACAAAAAAGCAATTCTCTGAAAAACAGATTGATATGGCTCGTTTTGGTACGCAAGCGTGTAAGCATTTAAAAAGTAATGCCATTGCACTTGTTTCGCAAAATGCTGATGGTTCATACTGGTTAACCGCTGCGGGCATGGGGCAACCTAATAGACTCGAAAGTTTACGCTTATTGGCGATACCTCGTTTTAATGCAAAAGAAAATATGAATATTAAAGATTCAGTGCTTATATCTGATGCGTTTTTCCCGTTTCGAGATAGCGTTGAGGTTGCACATGAATACGGTATTTCGTATATTGTACAACCCGGAGGAAGCATACGTGACGAAGAGGTAATAGCAGCGTGTAACGAATTTGACATTGCTATGGTATTTACAGGACAAAGACATTTTAAACATTAATAAATAAAATTTACATGGGATTATTTTCTTTTCTTTCACAAGAAATAGCTATTGACCTTGGAACAGCAAATACTATTATTATTCAAAATGATAAGGTTATTGTTGATGAGCCAAGTATTATTGCCGTTGATTCACATAGTGGAAAATTAGTTGCTATTGGAAACGAAGCCCGACAAATGCAAGGGAAAACACATCAAAACATTACCGTTATTCGTCCAATGAAAGATGGCGTTATTGCAGATTTTAATGGTGCTGAATTAATGATTCGGGGCATGATAAAAATGCTCGATAAAAAGAATCGTATGTTTGCTCCTTCATTAAAAGTAGTTGTTTGTATTCCTTCGGGCTGTACAGAGGTTGAACTACGAGCGGTAAACGATTCTGCTGAAAATGCTGGCGCTCGTGAAGTGTATATGTTGCACGAACCTATGGCAGCAGCTATTGGAATTGGATTAGATGTGTCTGCTCCCGAAGGAAATATGATAGTTGATGTTGGCGGTGGTACTACAGAAATTGCGGTTATTGCACTTGGTGGAATAGTACGCGATAAATCAATACGAACAGCAGGTGATAATTTTACTGCTGATATTCAGGAGTATATGCGATATCAACATAATATAAAAATTGGTGAACGTACTGCCGAAGATATTAAAATTAATGTAGGAGCAGCAATACCCGATTTAGATGAACCGCCAGCTGATTTTATTGTTCGTGGTCCTCATCAAATGTCGGCTTTACCAATAGAAATTCCAGTTTCATACCAAGAAATTGCGTATTGTCTTGATAAATCTATTACAAAAATTGAAGTTGCTATTTTAGCTGCTTTAGAGCAAACACCACCCGAATTATATGCCGATATTTACAGAAAAGGTATTTATTTGGCAGGAGGGGGAGCTTTATTAAGAGGATTAGCACAGCGATTAGAAGCAAAACATAAAATTAAATTTCATGTTGCCGAAGACCCTTTACATGCAGTGGCGCGAGGAACAGGAATTGCACTAAAAAATATTGACAAATATCATTTTTTAATTAGAAAATAAAAATCAATCAGATTTTTTGTATAAACAGTAAATGAAAAACCTGCTAATTTTTATAATAAAACATCATTTTTTCTTATTGTTTTTATTGTTCGAAGTAATTGCAATTGTTCTTGTAGTGCAATATAATGAACCACAAAAAATCAAATTTGAATCGGTTTCAAATACTATGTATTCACAGCTGTATTCGGCTACAAATGCAATTAGTCAATATTTTAATTTGCGTACAATAAATGAACAATTGTCGCAGGAAAATGCAACTTTAAGAGCTTCAATCGAGGATTCTAAACTATCTATTGAAATGCATCCCGAGCAAGTTTTTGATAGCGTGTTTAAACAACAGTATCAGTATATCCCTGCAAAAATACTCAATAGTTCTATTTCAAAGCCTCATAATTATATTACTCTAAATAAAGGACGACGGCAAGGAGTTGAAAAACATATGGCGGTAATTTCACCACAAGGTGTGGTAGGAATTGTGGTGTCGGTGTCTCAAAATTTCTCAAAAGTTCTGAGCATTTTAAGTCCACAGTTTAAAATAAGTGCCAAATTTAAAAAAAACAACTTTTATGGCTCCG
>JAAYPM010000037.1 GCA_012519815.1 Bacteroidales bacterium | reverse complement strand
TGATAATGTTGCATTGTGCGAAATAACAAGCAAAACATTAGATGCAGGAATATCTGGTACGGGCGTTACGTACACTTGGACTAAAAACGGAAGTACGATTTCGGGTGCAACAAACAAAACCTACACGGTGTATGATGCAGGTACATATGCAGTTACTGTAAGTGCTACTGGTTGTTCAAGCAAAACAGGCAATGTTGTTGTAACATCAAGTCTTCCTGCTGTAGTTCATGATACTATTTGTGCTCCTGGAACGGTAACACTCAAAGTGGTTCCAACTGGTTCATACAATTGGTACACTACAGCAACAGGCGGAACTGCTGTTGGGTCAGGACAAACATATAGTACATCTATAAATTCTTCAACTACATTTTATGTACAAGACGCAAGTTCTGTAAGTGGCACTGTAGGTCCAACAACGGCAACTTCAAGTTCAGTTACTAACTGGGGGGTAAGTGAAAATTTACAGATGGCATTTACTGTAGGAGCATCATTTACCGTAAATTCTATGAAAATAGCAATACAGCAAGTGTATAATGCTGGTGCTGGAACAATAACGGTAGAAATTTTAAAGGCAGACGGCACAGCATTTTCTCCTGCAAAAAAATTCACTTCAAATAGTGTTAATGTAACAACCGCAATGGGTGGTACATTAGTAGAATTTCCTTTTAATAATTTTAATATTGACAAATCGTGGGGTACAAATCTTCGTATTCGCCTATCAGCTGTTGGTTTTAACGGAGCTGCGGGATTTAATGAAAGTGGAGCATCGTATCCTTACAATTCAACCCCTTCGGGAGTAATGACAATTACAGGGGCGTACAACGGTGGTGAGTCAAAATCAAATTGGTATCTCTATTTTTATAATTGGAAAATTTCCGCTGGTTCTACATGTGCTCGTACACCAGTATTAGCCGTTATTGACCCATTAGGCAATTGTGGAGATACACAAGCTCCAAGTAAACCTGGAACCGTTACATTTAGTTCTATTACTACTAACTCTATGAATATTTCATGGACAGCATCAACCGATAATGTAGGTGTTACTGGATATGATGTGTATGTAAATGGCAGTTTCCTTAAAAGTACAACAACAAATAACACAAGTCTTACAGGCTTACAATGTAATACACAGTATTCGGTATATGTAATTGCAAAAGATGCAGCAGGAAACAGTTCAACACAAAGTACAGCTGCAAGCAATACAACTACAGGAATTGCAACACCAACTATTACGAGCAATAGCCCTCTTTGTGCTGCTGCAACTATTACGTTAAGTGTTCCAACAACCACAGGTGCAACATATGCATGGACAGGTCCAAATGGATACACTGCAACAACACGAACCGTATCTCGCACAAATGCAACAACAGCAATGGCTGGAACATATAGTGCAACTATTACAGTAAATGGATGTACCAGTACAGCAGCTACTACAACAGTTGCTGTAAATGCAATTCCTGCAGCTCCCGGAGTTGTTACTCCTGTTGAATATATTGTAGGAGCATCTGCAACGCCACTTTCTGCATCTGGCGGAAATTTATTGTGGTACACTTATGCTACAGGAGGAACGGGAAGCACATCTGCACCAACGCCTTCTACTACAAATGTAGGCACAACATCATATTATGTATCACAAACAGTATCAACATGTGAAAGTTCACGAGCAAAAATAGATGTGATTGTAAGCAGCAATGAAATTACACAAACAATATCTCTTGCAAGTGGTTGGAATTTAATTTCATTTTATGTGCTTCCCTCAAATGCAAGCGTTTCGTCTGTATTTGGAACATCTCTCAACCAAATAGATATGATTAAAAACAGTAATGGATTCTACAAACCATCACAAAACGCAGCATTCCAAAGTATTACAGCTATTACATTAGGGGAATCGTATTTGGTATATGCAAACACACCAACAACAATTTCTGTTACAGGAATTCCTGAAAATAATGTGAGTGTTTCCTTAAAACAAGGATGGAATATGTTAGGATATCCAAAATCGACACCAGCAACAATAACCTCAGCTTTATCATCAATATGGAATAATGTTGAAGTTATCAAAAACTTTGATGCGTTTAAAGATAAATCCTCAGGAACCTTAAATAACGTAACTCCTGGTGAAGGATATTATATTTATATGAATAATGCAGGCTCTGTTGATTTTTAACGATACTTTATATTATATGACAAAAAAGACCTTCAAATATATTGAAGGTCTTTTTTTTGGGGTATTGTTTTGATTTAATCATAAAATTATAGAATATTTGAAGCATGCATATTTTATAGACACACTTTTCTGAACGGTATCAATTTAGTATATTTGCAATAATGAAAAGAACAGAAGAAAGAGAAAATGACACATAAATCAAAACATACAATTATAAATGGAGATAGCAGGCAAATGAATGAACTAAAGGACGAAAGTGTTCATTTAATTGTTACTTCCCCACCTTATTGGCAATTAAAAGATTATGGAACTGAAAATCAGATTGGATTTCATGATGATTACGAAACCTATATCAATCATTTAAACTTAACGTGGCAAGAATGTTTTCGTGTTTTACACAAAGGTTGTCGTCTTTGTATCAATATTGGAGACCAATTTGCTCGTTCTACTTATTATGGACGTTATAAAATTATTCCTATTCATACCGAAATTATCAAATTTTGCGAGATGATTGGTTTTGATTTTATGGGGCAAATCATTTGGCAAAAGGTAACTACAATGAATACGTCTGGAGGAGCAAGCATTATGGGAAGTTATCCTAATCCAAGAAATGGAATTGTAAAGTTAGATTTTGAATATATTTTGTTGTTCAAAAAACAAGGCAACGCACCTAAACCAACAAAAGAACAAAAAGAAAACTCTGCAATGACCAACGAAGAGTGGAATACTTATTTTAGTGGACATTGGTATTTTTCGGGAGCTAAACAAGACAAACATTTGGCAATGTTTCCCGAAGAACTGCCACATCGTTTGATTAAAATGTTTTCATTTCCAAGCGAAACGGTTTTAGACCCATTTATGGGAAGCGGAACGACAGCTTTGGCTGCAAGAAATTTGAATAGAAATTCTATCGGTTATGAAATCAATTCTGATTTTGTTCCTATTATAAAAGAAAAAATAGGAATAGATGATGTTTTTATGAAAGTTGAAATTGAAATTTTAAAACAAGCTGAATTAAATACTGATTTTGAAAAACGGATAAAAGACTTACCTTATCAATTTGTTGATACACATAAGTTAAACAAGAAAATTGACGTTAAGAAAATTCAATATGGTTCTAAAATAGATGCTAAAAGCACAGGAAAACGAGAGAAGTTTTTCGCTGTTAAGGAAATTATAAGCCCAGAACTTATTCGCTTAAATAATGATTTAATTATTCGTTTGATTGGTATTAAGCAAAAAACTGAAATTAATGGAATCGCAACTGAATATTTAACTAATAAAGTTCGTGGTAAAAAAGTATTCTTAAAATACGATGAAGTAAAGCATGATGATGACAATAATCTAATGGCATATCTTTATCTTGAAAATAAAACTTTTATAAACGCTCATTTGTTGAAAGAAAACTTAGTATTAGTAGATAATTCTATTGATTTTAAATATAAAACGAAATTTAATACGCTAGTAACCAATGGCTAAAAAAGAAATAAAAAGATACTCGTTGGAGTTTGGCAAAAAAGAAAAAGTACTTAATTATGCTACACAAACATATCAGCTTTCAAGACCAAACAAAGTTGGTGCTGTTATGGCTTTAATCAGGGAGTGTCAACCAAACACGATTGAGGAGTGGGAACAATGGTATTTTAACAATGCAACTACAGAAGGGAAAAACACTTTTAAAGTAACAAGAAAAAGTTTGCAAGAACTTGGTGACAGATTATACGAGAAAATTACAGAAGTTGTAATTCCTGAATGGCAAGAGGCTTTTAATGCTTTAACGAAAAAAGATTGTTACGATTATATTTATAATTTGACAATTAACCGAACTTTTGATGGATATTTGAGAGAGAAATCTGTTGTGAATGACGGGTTAACAAAAGTGTTTCCTGAAGTTAGATTTGAAGAAAGTCCGCCTGAATTAGACCACGCAGGAGATATAGACTATCTTGGATATGTAACAAACGGAAAAGCATTTGGAATACAAATTAAACCAGTAACAGCTCAATCAAATTTTGGAAACTATTCCGTTTCTGAACGAATGAAAGCGAGTTTTGAAAATTTCAAAGATGATTTTGGAGGAAATGTGTTTATTGTTTTTAGTTTACGTGGAGAAATTGCAAATAATCAAGTAATAGACCAAATAAAAACTGAAATAGAACGATTGAAAAAACGTACATAGTAGCTACTTGCCAAAATGGCGAGTAATGTGCTTTAATTGAAAGTTTGCGGTAATTTATAAAAGATTATCCAAGTAAATGCATGAAAATATAAAATTCCAAAAAAAAGACCTTCAAATACATTGAAGGTCTTTTTTTGTATAAATATTTTATGTGCAGTTTTGGAGTGAAATTAGAATACCACTGCTAAACAGCGAGAACGTTTACCATTTTCTGTTTTGATTGCATGAGGGATATTAGCGTCAAAATACACATTATCGCCTTCAAATAATTCAACAATATCATCTTTAAAATGAACTTTTATATGCCCTTCAAGAACATAAATAAACTCTTGACCTGCATGATTATTGAAATGCACCTCTTCATCGCTTGCATCAATAGTAATAATGAACGGTTTACCAATTTTGTTTACAAAATTATGAGCTAAAGCTTGATATTTATATCTATGATGTCGTTCAACACTTACTCCATCTCCTTTTTTAGTAACAGAATAGCCAATATCTGTTGGTTTTTCTCCTGTTAGTAAAACAGAAATATCAATTTTAAAGCATTCTGCAATACTTAAAATTGCACTTACAGGAATATCAATTTCTCCAGATTCATAATCTTCGTACTGATATTTATTAATCTGTGTTTGTGCTGAAATTTCTTCTATTGAAAATCCAAGTTTTTCACGAGTTTTTTTTATTCGTTGTGCTATTTCTTTCGTTCCTTCTTTCATGTTTTTAATAATTCATAGTTGATATACAAATATACATTTTTTTTATGAATTGACAGTATGTTATAAAACGAATAAATCAATTCGCTGTTGCACAGGCACTTTAGAAGTAATACTAATTTCCGTATTACATTTCTAATCCACCACAAATTGGAATAACCTGCCCTGTAACGTAATCAGATAAATCTGAAGCCAAGAACACACATACATTTGCCACATCTTGTGGCGTTCCGGGACGATTAAGCGGAATTCTTTTTTTCCAATCATCAATCACTGAATCAGAAAGTGCAGCTGTCATTTCAGTCATAATAAAACCGGGAGCAATTGCATTTGAGCGAATATTTCGCGAGCCAAGTTCTTTTGCAATAGATTTTGTAAAGCCTATCATTCCCGCTTTTGATGCAGAGTAATTTGTTTGTCCAGCATTTCCGCCAATTCCAACAACAGAACTCACATTTATAATAGAGCCTTTTCGTTGTTTCAACATAGTTGGTTGCACCGATTTTGTAAGATTAAATGCAGATTTAAGATTCACAGTAATAACAGCATCCCATTGTTCTTCGGTCATACGCATTAATAAGGCATCTTTTGTGATGCCTGCATTATTTACAAGAATGTCGATAGTTGCAAAATCTTGTAAAATTTCAGCTACAGTTTGTTGAGAAGATTCGAACGATGCAGCATTTGATGCATATGCTTTTGCTTTTACACCATACGATTGCAATTCTTTTTCAAGCATCTGAGCATTATCATCTATTGCTAAATCGGTAAACGCAACGCTACATCCTTGTTTTGCAAATTCTACTGCTATTGCTTTTCCTATACCACGTGCACCTCCTGTAATAAGTGCTATTTTTCCTTCTAATAATTTCATTCTAATAATTTTAAATATTTATGTTTTTTTACACAATTATATATGTAAAAACTGAAAAGCAAATATAATGAGTATGCACGAAAAAACAAAAATAATTATCGCGATGAAAATTTTTGTTTTAATTTTAAGAAAAATTCAGGTCGAGGAATATAATCAGTAGATAAAATTTTTATTTCGGTTCTACGATTTATTTGATTTGCAATTTCTTGCGTTTCTTTCGGCAGATTTTTTATAAATTCTGAAGTAAGTGATTGTCCAACAACAAATGCGGTATCTAATCGAGCAATTTCATCTGTTACAACCACGGGGATACTTTCGCCATATCCTTTTGCTACAAAGCGTTCAGGGTCATACGAGCGTTCTTCGAGATACGCAACAATGGCCTGTGCTCTTCGTTTCGACAAGAGCATATTAGCCGCATCATCGCCAATCATATCGGTGTGAGCACCCAATTCAATAGTAATATTAGGATTATCTTCAAGTAATTTTGTAAGTAATTCTAACGCACGTTTTGATTCATCATTAAGTGTCCATTGCCCTGATTCATATAAAATATTTGGGATTTCAATAGGTTTACTCATAGTGAGTAATTCCACATTTTCTTCAAATGTTTTATTATCACTTATATTATTAGTTGTGATTTGCACTTTATTTTTAAGATATCCTTGATAGGAGCCAACAACAATATAATCAGTATATTGCGACAATCGAAATGTGTATGAACCATCTAATTTACTTTTTGTATTTTGCAGCGTGCCATCGCTTCCAATTAAGGTAATTTCCGCTTCGGCAATAGGGCGTTTTGTAGATGCATCAAGAATTTTTCCTTCCACATATATCTCTAATTCAGGCAATTCAAACGAATATATATTATCAATTCCTCGTCCGCCTCGTCTGTTTGATGAAAAAAGTCCCGCCTCTCTACTTCCCTGAAATGTAATAGCATAATCATCTTGATTTGAATTAACAGGAGATTGCATGTTATATATTTTCCATACACCAAGATTATCTTTTACTGCACGAAAAATATCGAGTCCTCCCATTCCGGGGTGGTAATCTGACGAAAAAAACAAGGTACCATCTTCACGAATAAAAGGAAAAAGTTCATCACCGGGAGTATTAATTACATCTCCTAAATTTATAGGATTTCCCCATTCTGCTGACTCTGAAGTACGTTCAACTTTCCAAATATCAGCACCTCCAAATCCTTCTTTCATACGTGCGGCAAAATACAAAGTTAAACCATCGGCAGAAATAGAAGGATGTCCAACAGAGACGCTATCGGGTACAATTTTTAATTTGGTTAAATCAGACCATCCGCCAGCTTTAAGACGAGCTGAATAGATTTGGCAGCCAAGATTTTTTCCATCTTCTTGCAAACATCGAGTAAAAAAAATCTCTGTTTTTGCAGCATTAAAGGCAGGTGTTCCATCATCAAAATTTGACTGAAAAATGGTATCAGTTACCAATAATGGCTCTGTCCATCGCCCTCTCCTATCATTTCGTATTTCATATAAATCAGTATAATTCATTCCTGAAACTGGATTTACATCAACACTTTTTTCGTCCCTCGGGCGAGATGAAGTAAAAAAAATAGTAGTAAAATCGCCCGAAGCGTATGCAGGTGCAAAATCATGCTCTCGTGAACCAAACGCCTTTATGAGTTCAACCTTGTATCGTGTAGGATTATCTTTCCAAGCAACAGCTAAACTGCATGATTCCAAAGCGTTATCAGCACGAGGGTCGCGAGGATTTTGTTGTTTAAACAGTTCAAAAGCCGCAATTGCATCAGAAATTTTACCATTTTGCAACAAAGCCTGTCCGTACCAATATTGCAGCATTTTTTCGCGTGAACGAGAAGATTGTGCTCGTCGATAAAATGTTTCCGCTCTGCGTGAATTATTGAGATGACGATAGCACTCTGCTACACTATAATAGAGTTCAGCTTTTCCCGATCGAGAATCCTCAGATTCGAGCAAACGTTCGTAAAACGAAAGTGCGGCAAAATATTCACCATTTTCGAATGATGCTTCAGCCTTGCGTAATATTTTTTTTTGTGAAGCACACGAAACAAGGGCAAACGCAAGAATAAAACTAATTATATGTATTTTTTGTACTTTTCGCATTTTAATTGTGCTAACGCATAAAAACATATTTTATTTTTATGTAAATATACACAAATACTATAAGGCATAAGAAAATAGCATAAAAAAAGGATATCAAATTGATATCCTTTTTTATACTATACATATTTTATTCGTTTTTTACAGGACGAGGTAAAAGTGCCTTTCGAGACAATTTAAATTTACCTTTATCAATTCCCACAAGTTTCACCTCAAACACATCACCTTCTTTCAGCACATCGGTTACATTTTCCACACGTTTCCAATCTATTTCAGACACATGTAGCAAGCCATCTTTTTGTGGTAAAAACTCCATAAAAGCACCAAACGGCACAATTGTTTTTACCGTAGCAGTATATACTTGACCAACTTCTGGTTCTTGTGTTAAACCAGCAATATATGATTTTGCTGTTTCCATTCCTTTTTTATCGGTACCACAAATTTCAACTTCACCTCGTCCATCAATTTCTTCAATAGTGATAATTGTATTTGTGCGAGCTTGTAATTCTTGAATATTTTTACCTCCCGAACCAATAATTGCACCAATATAATCTTTATCAATCGAAAGTTTTTCGATTCGTGGAGCATGTTCTTTATAATCGTTTCGTGGTTCAGGGAGAGTTTCAAGAATTTTCTCCATAATATGTAATCGTCCAACACGTGCTTGTTCTAAAGCCTCTGTCATAAGTTGGTGCGACAGTCCGTCTATTTTAATATCCATTTGCACTGCTGTAATGCCATCTTTTGTGCCACACACTTTAAAATCCATATCCCCTAAATGATCTTCTTCGCCAAGAATATCAGAAAGAATAGCATATGAGCCTACATTTGTATCGGTTATTAATCCCATTGCAATACCAGTAACTGGTTTTTTAATTTTAATACCAGCGTCCATAAGAGCTAAGGTAGCCGCACAAACTGTAGCCATTGACGATGATCCGTTTGATTCCAAAATATCAGAAACCACACGAATAGTATATGGATTTTCATCACCATTTTTTATCATACCTTTAAGAGCACGGAAGGCCAAGTTTCCATGTCCCACTTCTCGTCTGCCAACGCCTCTATATGGACGAGCCTCGCCAGTTGAAAAAGGTGGAAAATTATAATGAAGTAAAAATCGTTCTTTTGAGCGAATCATAACATCGTCAACAATTTTTTCATCGAGTTTTGTACCTAAAGTAACAGTTGTAAGCGATTGCGTTTCGCCGCGTGTAAATATAGCAGAACCGTGTGCTGCAGGCAAATAATCCACCTCGCACCAGATAGGACGAATTTCATTTGTTTTACGACCATCTAAACGAGTTTTTGTTGCAAGAATACTATCGCGAACAGCTTGTTTCTCAACATCGTGGAAATAGCGGTCAACAAGCATTTGATTAACTTCCTCATCGGCAGAAATTGTTGCAAGAAAATCTGCTTTTACCGCTTCAAATGCAGCAGCACGCAATTCTTTTTCCTTAATATTTTTAGCAACAACATCAGCTATTTTTTGATAGCAAAATTGAGATACACGTGCTTCTAATTCTGCATCATGTTCTTCATGCGAATATTCACGTTTTTTAATTTTACCAACTTCAGCCATTAATTCAAGCTGCATGGTACATTGTTTTTTTATAGCTTCATGAGCAAATGAAATAGCTTCAAGCATCTCAGATTCAGAAACCTCGTTCATTTCGCCTTCAATCATTAACACGTTATCATATGTTGCTCCAACCATAATATCAATATCAGCTTGTTCTAATTGAGAAGCAGAAGGATTGATTAGCAAAACGTTATTAATTCGAGCCACACGTACCTCTGAAATTGGTCCATTAAATGGCACATCACTCACAGCAAGAGCTGCCGATGCCGCAAGTCCAGCTAAGCAATCAGGTAATATTTCAGCGTCTGCCGAAATAAGATTTATAGTAACAAACACCTCAGCATGATAATCACTTGGAAATAACGGACGAAGTGCTCTGTCAACCAAGCGCGATACAAGAATTTCATAATCACTTGCACGCCCCTCACGTTTCATAAATCCTCCGGGGAAGCGTCCTATAGCAGCAAATTTTTCTTTGTATTCAACAGAAAGTGGCATAAAATCCACATCAGGTTTTGCATCTTTTGCAGCACATACAGTTGCAAGAAGCATTGTGTTGCCCATTTTAACAACAACAGAACCATCAGCTTGTTTTGCTAATTTTCCTGTTTCAATTTCAATTGTTCTACCATCGCCTAAGTCGATAGTTTTGGTAAATATTTGTAACATATATAATAATATTAATGGTTAGTAAAGACATACAAAGTTGTATGTACAAAAACAAAGAAAGGCAATAATTAATTGCCTTTCTTTCTGAAAATTATTTACGTAAATTAAGTTCTTTAATTAACGCTCTGTATTTTTCAATATCTTTTGATTTAAGATAATCAAGAAGATTTCGCCGTTTACCAACCAATTTTAAAAGAGAACGTTGTGTGACAGTATCTTTTTTATTCTCTTTTAATTTTTCAGTTAAAACGTTTATTCTTTCTGTGAATAATGCAATTTGTCCTTCTGTAGAACCAGTATCTTTTTCTGATTTACCAAACTTTTTTAAAATCTCAGATTTTTTTTCTGCTGTTAAATACATAATCTGTTTTTATTAATTCTTTTCTTTTAAATTTGGCTGCAAAAATACAAGATTTTTTATTATATTAGATAAAATATCTATATTTTTTTAGTATTATTTAAATCAATAAAATCGGA
>JAAYPM010000036.1 GCA_012519815.1 Bacteroidales bacterium | reverse complement strand
CTCCTTTTTTTGCCGTTTTTAAGAGTTAGAATCTTCAATTCTTTAATTTGAGAATCAAATTCTTTACAAAAATCATCAACTTTAACAAAAAATTTCCGTAATTTTATCCTTTAATATCATAGCAACAATTCGTTTAAATATTTGTAATTCAATACTTTAAATGTACAAATTGTTGCTTTTTTATCCAAATAATTTTATAAATTATTATCCCGAACTTAGGTTAAAATACATTACTACTTATTTTTAAAATCAAAAGCATGAAATTGCGTACGTTTATAAAAAAGTTTCTTAGTTTCTTAGTGCCTGTACACATTGCTCATGTGCATACCGAAAAAAATGGAGTTGTAGAATTATGTTATTATAATGGAAAAAAACTCCTTAATACACCAAATACTAACTATTCATATGGGCTTTTACAAGCAATTTTACGATTTGGTCTTAAAAAAATACATATAGAAAATATACGTACGGTTTTGCTCCTTGGACTTGGTGGGGGAAGTGTTATAGAAACTTTACGTAAAGAATTTCATCATCAACATAAAATTGTTGCTGTTGATTTTGATGCACATATTATTGCTATTGCACAAGAAGAATATAATATAAAAAATGATGAAAATCTTGAAATTATTCATGATGATGCTCAACGTTTTGTTCGTACGAATACTGAAACATATAGTACCGTTATTGTAGATTTATCTATTGATAATCAGGTTCCTGACTTTGTATATTCAATTGATTTTTGGAAACATATATATGAAAGAGTAGAATCGCATGGAAGTGTTTTGTGTAATGCTGCTATTACAAAATCTTATGCCACAAAAATGCAAGATGTGTTAGAATATCTTAATCATAAATTTGATGTTGATGTGTATGAATATCCAGAATCTACAAACACTATTTTTGTTGCACGAAAACAAGTGTAATATGTATAATTATTTTTTTAAAAAATTATGTCGCTGCCAAATCATATATCATTACATGAATTAACTCAAAAAATTCAACAGAGTTTGCAATCTAATATGAGTAATTCATATTGGATTACGGCTGAAATAAGTGAATTTTCTGTAAATAGCAAAGGGCATTGTTATCTTGAATTGATTGAAAAACCCGAAACTTCTGAACATATTATTGCCAAACAACGAGCAATTATTTGGGCTCAGAAATATGGAATGATTTCTGCTTATTTTAAAAGTGTTACTGGTGAAAATATGCAAATAGGATTGTCAATTTTATGTTGTGTAAAGGTAGATTTTCATGAAATTTATGGTCTTTCACTTACTATTATAGATATTGAACCAGTATATACAATTGGCGAAGATGAACGCCAACGAATACAAATTGTTGCACGTTTAGAATCAGAAGGTATTCTTACTATGAATCAAGAAGTGCCACTTGCTGAAGTTGTTCAAAAAATAGCTGTAATTTCTTCTCCTCACGCCGCTGGTTATCAGGATTTTATAAAGCAGCTGCAAGCAAATGAATATGGAATTACATTTTATACTGCATTATTCCCTGCCAGTATGCAAGGACTTGAAGTGGAATCTTCAATTATAGCGGCTCTTGATACAATTTTTGAAAGTGAAGAGATTTTTGATGCGGTGGTGATAATTCGAGGTGGCGGTTCTAAATCTGATTTACGCTGGTTTGACTCGTATCGTTTAGCTGCTCATATTGCACAATTTCCATTACCTATTATTACAGGGATAGGGCATCATAAAGATGTTTCTATTGCCGATATGGTGGCACATATATCTTTAAAAACACCAACTGCGGTTGCCGATTTTTTTATTCAATTGGGAGTTGCTGTTTTACAACGTGTTTCTGAATTAGAATATAAAATTCAAGAACGTGTGCGTGCTTTATTTGCTGAATATAATGAAAAACATGTTGATTTATATCGTACTATATATTCTGAATATCAGCAAAAAACACTTGGAATACATCACCAAATAATTCAAAACACACAACGATTGCTATCTCAAACACAGCAAATTATGGCAGCTGAGCATCAAAAAAATGCTCAATACGTATATAAAATTCGCATGGGCGTTCAACAGATTTTTCAAAATCATGCATCACAAATGCAGCAATTGAATAAAACTTGTACATTTATGTCGAAATCATATATTACAAAAGAAATTTCAAAACTTGAATTATACGCTACAAAATTGGAATTACATAATCCTATTCATGTTTTAGAGCAAGGATATTCATATACTAAAACTGCTCACGGCAAGCCTGTTCGGAGTGCTTTAGAACTTACATCGGGACAAAAAATAACTACTGTTTTTAAAGATGGAAATGTTGCAAGTATTGTAGAATAGAGTTTTATTCAACAAGAATAATTTCATCTCTCACAATTTTTTTCTGTTTCCATTTTCCTTTAAAATAATAGAGAGTAGATAATGTCATTCCCACAAGCCAACCTGTAGGAATGCCCCACCAAATACCAATTTCACCAAAATGATTTGACAAAAATATTGATATTGGCACGCGAACAACCCACAGTGCAAGTAGCGTTACAAACATTGGAAATAAAGTGTCTCCTGCACCTTTAAGCACGCTATTTGAAATAAATAAAATAGTAAACATAAAGTAAAACGGACTCACAATAGTTAAATATTCGGTTCCATAAGGAATTATGTTTTCTTCATTTGTAAAAATCCCTATAATATGTGTTTTAAACAATAAAATAAGAATAGTAATAATAAACGTTATACCAAGTCCTGAAGCCATAGTAACTTTATATCCTCGTTCAACTCTTGTAATTTTTTGCGCTCCTAAATTTTGTCCCACAAACGTTGAAAGTGCCATAGACAAAGAAATTGCAGGCACCGAACAAAGCATATCAATTCGTCCTGCTACAGAATACGCAGCAACCACCACAGTTCCAAAAGATGAAACAACAGACATAAGAGTAATGTTTCCTAACCCCACAAAAGCTTGTTGAAACCCCGAAGGAAGTCCAATACGAACACTTTCTTTAAAAATTTTTGTGTCAAATTGTAGCCCAAATCTATAATGAATAAGTGGATGAGTTTTATTTAAATAAATAACAACTGCAATAAAAGTAAATGTTTGTGCAATTACTGTTGCCCATGCAACACCTTCAATACCTGTTTTAAACACAACAATAAACAATAAATCAAGCAAAATATTTAACACACTTGATATAATAAGTACATAAAGTGGTGTTTTTGAATTACCAATTCCTCGAAGTACTGCACTCACAGCATGATATCCAAACATACCCATAAATCCTATGCTGTAAATTTGCAAATAGGTAACAGCTTCGGGTATTACATCTGTGGGTAAGTTCATTGCTTTAAAAATAGGTTCAGCCAGCATGATTCCTATTACACTAATAATAATAGCACAAATAAATAAAAATATATTTATAGTTTCAATAGCTTTATTTATGCCTTCTAAATCTTTTTTTCCAAAAAAATGGGATATAATTATAGAGCCACCATTTGAAATTCCCACAACAAGAGAAACTAAAAAAAATATAACAGGAAATGCAGCTCCAATTGCGGCTAATCCTTGCTCCCCATTTTCAAGAAATTTCCCAACTATTATACTATCTGCAACACTATATAAATGCTGCATTAAATTTCCTAAAATGAGAGGGATCGCAAATTTTATTATTTGACTAAATTCATTTCCTTCCGTAAAATCCTTCATTTTTATTTACAATTTAGGCAAATGTACACTTTTTATTTTCGTTTTGTATGCGAAAAGAAAAAGCCTTTTTGTTCATCTTTTTCAACTTTTGTACGAGCAACAAAAACTTTTTGTAATGTATATGGGTCAAGTCCTGTGTAATACATTGTTGTAGCTAAGGTCATAGGAGTTGGTGTAAAATCCTGAACTTGCTCTGCAAATAAATTCAGTGTTTTAAGTTTTTGTGCCAATTTTCGCATGTCGTCTTTAGTACATCCTGGGTGCGATGATATAAAATAAGGTATGAGTTGTTGTTTTTTACCAATTGCATTATTAATGCGTTCAAAATCAATTTTAAAGGATTCAAATGTAGAAAAAGGTGCTTTTCTCATTCGTTGTAACACATGTGTTTCGGTATGTTCGGGAGCAACTTTTAATCGCCCAGAAACATGATATGTGAGAAGTTCGGTTAAATAATTTTGTGAACTTTTATTATTTTGCAATAAATCTATTCGAACACCACTACCAATAGTAATATGTTTTATACCTGAAATTTTACGTGATGCTTTATATAATGATGTGAGTTTTTCGTGATTTGCATCTAAATTTTTACATTTTTCTGGAAAAATACAAGACGCTCGATGACATAATTTACATATATCAAGATTTTTACCCTGCATAGCATACATATTTGCCGAAGGTCCACCTAAATCAGTAATATGTCCGTTAAAATCAGCATCATTAGAAATCGTTTCAACTTCTTTGAGTACCGAATTGCCACTCCTGCTTGCCACAAATTTTCCTTGATGTGCTGAAATTGTACAAAAACTACATCCTCCAAAACATCCACGATGTATTGTAATAGAATTTTTTATCATTTCAAATGCTGGAATTGCTGCTTTTTTTCTGTATCGAATATGTGGCTTTTTTGTGTATGGCAGTGCGTATATAGCATCTAATTCTTGTGTTGTAATACCAGTTCCTTCATATGGCGGATTAGCTATAATATATTGGGAATCATATTTTTGAACAAGGATTTGTCCACTCCATGAATTTGATTCTTTTTCGATAATTGTAAAATTTGCAGCATATGCTTTTTTGTTTTTTGTACATTCTTCGTGTGAATGTAATGTTTTATAGTGTGTATTATTTTTAGGTTTTGTGTTTGAAATATACACTGTTTGTGGAATAGATTGAATGTTTGTAATATGCGTGCCTTTTTTGAGTTCATTTGCAATTTCAACAATAGCTTTTTCGCCCATGCCATACACCAATATATCGGCATTACATTGTATCAGCATTGATGGTAATACTTTATTTTGCCAATAATCATAGTGCGAAAATCTGCGCAGCGATGCTTCTATTCCTCCAATTATAAGCGGAGTTTGTGGATATAGTTTTTTAAGAATGTTTGTATATACGCTCAGAGCGTAATCGGGACGTTGTTTTGTGATTCCTCCAACTGTATATGCATCATTAGAACGAAGTCGTTTTGTTGCAGTATAATGATTTACCATAGAATCCATTGCACCCGAACTTACGCCAAAAAATAAACGAGGTGCACCTAATTTTTTAAAATCCCGAAGATCATCACGCCAATTTGGTTGAGGAATAACTGCAACACGAAATCTGTGTGATTCTAACACACGTGCAATTATTGCAATACCAAATGCAGGGTGGTCTATATACGCATCTCCGGTAATAAGTATTACATCAATATAGTCCCACCCAAGTGCATCTATTTCTTTTTTTGATGTAGGTAAAAACATAGGTAAATATCAACATTATTTTTGTTTGAAGCATATAAAAAAAGCCGACCATATAAGTCGGCTTTTTTTATGTAATATATTCAATATTATTGTTTGCTAATTCGTGTAAATTCACTTGTTCCATCAGCATACATAATTTGTAAAATGTATATGCCTTGTGCGTAATTGTTCATAGGTATTTCTATGGCGAAATTATCACTTGCATATGTATTAAGCGTATTTCCTTGCATTCCTATAACAACTACATTTCGCATTGTTTTGTTAGATTCAATTACTACAGAAGTAATTACAGGATTTGGATATGCACGAACAACACTATTTTCAACATCATCAATAGATACTATTATACGTGAGTTTTCATATCTTTCAATAGCAGCTTGTAAATCTGCAACAGCATTATTAATATGAGCTTGCAATAAAGAATTATTCTCATATACTTCAATTGCTGCTTGAATAGCATGGTAAAACTCAACTGTTTCTAATAATGGATAACTATGTGTTGCATCTGCATGAAGTGCTTCAGCTTGTGTAATAAGTGCTTCTAATTCATCTTTAGAAATAGTAGCAGGATTAATTTGCGTATCAAATAAATCCATTGCAGCTTGTAATGTAGTAACTGCCAAATCAATTTGCCCTTGCGTAGCTGTAGTACTTGCTAATACTGATTGAGCTATAGTTATTTCATACAATAACTCTTGTTTTGTTCCTTCAGGATATTGTCCAACTAAATTACCTTCATCTGCATTATCATATTTTTGTTGAGCAGCCATAATTGTTGTTTGTAATATTGATTTATCAACACCAATTAAAGAGTTTTGGAACGTAGCAAGTGCATTTTGCAAGGTTGTTACAGCCTGATTCACTTGCGCTTGTGTTGCCAGTGTATTGTTGTGAACAGTTTGTGCATTTGTTATAGCATTTTGTAAAATAGCTTTTGAACCTACTGTATATTCACCACTGCTGCTACCTTCTTTCGCTGCATTATGTGTGGTTTGTGCCAACGCAATAGTTGAAGCTAATGAAGATTTATCAACAACACCTTCTGCTGGATTGACTGTATTTAAAAATGTAGTAATAGCTGTATTAAGCGTAGTAACCATATTATCAACCGCTGTTTGCGTTGTAGGATTATTTGCAAGTGCTTGTGCAGTTGCAATAGCAGTTGTTAATGCATTTGCAGCACTTTGTGGATGTTGTCCTTCAGCTGTTCCTATAG
>JAAYPM010000035.1 GCA_012519815.1 Bacteroidales bacterium | reverse complement strand
GTTTATGAAGTAGTAAAGGAACTCGAATTACCAGAAGATGAAGATCAACATGTTTTGCTTGATGAAATTATTCATCTTACTGGAAGTAAAGCTAAAAAAATTAATATACATGAAATTCAATTTAGACAAATTGTAGCTTATCACGAAGAAGAAAACACAACAATTGAGATATTCACAAATAATGTAACATTTACTAATTGAATTTACAGTTCCCCACCTAACGGAATAATAAAAAAAACATACATTTTTATACAATAATAAAAAAAAACACATGTTTTGTGATTGTTCAATAATTTTTTTACCTTCGAATCAAATTTTAAAAATGAATCAAAATCATATTTAAAAATACTATGTGTATGGAAGAAATGAAACTATCACAAGAAAATGCATCGGTTGATATTCTCCGATTAAATGAAAAAATAAAAGAAGAAAGTGCATTTGTAGAACTCTTGTATGCTGAAATGTCTCGCGTTATTGTGGGGCAAAAATCTTTAATAGAAGGGCTTTTGCTTGGACTCCTTTCAAATAGTCATATTCTTTTAGAAGGTGTTCCTGGCTTGGCAAAAACGTTGGCAATTACAACACTGGCCCAAACAATTGATGCCTCGTTTAGCCGAATTCAATTTACACCCGATTTGCTACCTGCCGATTTATTAGGTACTATGATTTATAGTCAAAAAAACGAAGAGTTTGTGGTAAAAAAAGGACCTATTTTTGCCCATTTTATTTTAGCTGACGAAATAAATCGTGCACCTGCTAAAGTACAAAGTGCTTTGTTAGAAGCTATGCAGGAACGGCAAGTTACTATTGGTGCCGAAAGCTATAAACTTCAAGAACCGTTTTTGGTAATGGCTACGCAAAATCCAATTGAACAAGAAGGAACGTATCCTTTGCCCGAAGCTCAAATAGACCGTTTTATGCTCAAGGTGATTATTGATTATCCTAAAAAAAATGAGGAACAATTAATTATTCGTCAAAATTTATTGTCAGAATTTCCGAAAGCAAAAAAAATACTTACGCCAAACGATATTTTAAAAGCTCGAAATGTTGTTTCTGAGGTGTATATGGACGAGAAAATTGAAAAATATATAGTTGATATTATTTTTGCAAGTCGTAATCCAAAGGAATATAATTTAGGGCAGCTTTCTCATTTGATTTCATACGGAGGGTCACCACGGGCAAGTATTAGTATGGCAAAAGCTGCAAAATCATATGCATTCCTTAAACGAAGAGGCTATGTAATTCCCGAAGATGTACGTGCTGTGTGTCATGCGGTTATGCGTCATCGAATAGGATTGTCGTATGAGGCTGAAGCAGAAAATGTGAGTACCGAAGAAATAATTACGTCTATTTTAAATGTTGTTGATGTTCCCTAAAAAGGTGTAATTATGCTCGAAACAGGTGATTTATTACAACGGGTACGAAAAATTGAAATAAAAACGAAAGGGCTTTCTAAAAATATATTTGCCGGTGAATATCATAGCGTTTTTAAAGGACGTGGTATGGCGTTTAGCGAAGTCCGTGAATATCAGTACGGCGACCCAATTCGAGATATTGATTGGAATGTTACCGCACGTTTTAATAAACCGTATGTAAAAGTATTTGAAGAGGAACGCGAGCTTACAGTTATGCTTTTAATAGACATGAGTGGTTCGCAATCTCTTGGTTCTCGCATGAGAACAAAGCGTGAATATATTGCCGAAATTGCTGCGGTGTTGTCGTTTTCTGCAATGCAAAATAATGATAAAATTGGGGTGATTCTTTTTTCTGATGTGGTGGAAAAATTTATTCCTCCGCAAAAAGGACGGAAACATATATTGCGGGTAATTCGTGAAATTTTAGAGTTTTCACCTCAATCTTTAGGAACTAATATTCCTCATGTTTTGCAGTTTTTTACAAATGCTATAAAACGGCGATGTACAGCATTTCTTATTTCTGATTTTGCCGATACCACCCCCCTATATGATTCACTTTCAATTGCAAATAAAAAACACGATGTAATGGCTATTCGTGTATTTGATGAATTGGAATATGAAGTACCTAATATAGGACTTGTACGTGTGCGTGATGCTGAAACGGGTAAAGAAATGTGGGTAAATACTGCTCAAAAATCAGTGCGTACAAAAATACAAGAACAATATACGTTGCGTATGCAAAAACTAGAATATACGTTTGTGCGTACAGGTGTTGATAATATTGCGGTACAGCCAAATAAAGATTATGTGGTACCTCTTATGCAATTATTTAAAAAACGCTAATGCTATGAAACAGTTTTTTTTGTTATTACTCTGTTTATCTTCAATAAGCTTGTATGCACAAGATAATCGTTGTGTGGCTCAACTTGATTCTGCTGAAATTATGCTTGCACAAAAAACAAAACTTTCGGTAAAATTATTAGTGCCACATAATCAAGATGTTATATTTCCTGATAACAAAACAGGTTTTTTAAAAGATTTTGATATACTTGAAACTCCTACATGCGATACAATTTTTCAAGATTCAGATTTTACGGAACTTTTATGCACGTATTATATTACGCGTTTTGAACCGGGTTCAATTTCATTTCGTGCTGGTCCGTATAGTATGTTTGAACACGATACTGTGTGGTCAAATCCGCTTACGCTCTCAATTCAAATGCCTGTAGTTGATACAACTCGGGCAATTAACGATATAAAACCTATTAAATTAGTTACTTACACATGGCGTGATTGGGCACCAAAGGTTTTTCTCATTCTTATTATTTGCATAGTGAGTGTGCTGCTTGTTGTGTTTATAAAACGCTATTGGAAAAATCGTCCTATAGTTGAAAAACCACAGAAAAAAGTAGTGCAATTATCTCCAAATGAACGTGCCTTGCAAGCAATTGATGAATTAGAACAGAAACAATTGTGTGCTCAGCACAAATATAAACAACATTATACCGAATTGTTTGATATTTTACGTCTGTATTTTGAGGAGGTTTTGTCGGTGCAGTTGTTTGAAAAAACGAGTGATGAAATGCTTGCGGAATTATCAGCAACAGATCGTCTTTCTGTACAGCAACTCAACGATTTACGTGCTTTTGCAGATGAAGCTGATTTGGTGAAATTTGCGAAACATACGCCTAATAAACAATCGGTTGATGTGCATATGTCTATTACTCGTTCGCTTATATGTGTTGCAGATGTAGTTGTTTCTGAAAGTTAAAAATGTGATATGATAGAAACGATAGTAAAAAGTATAAACGGAACATTTGTGTATGAAAACCCTGCTGTTTTGTGGGGACTTTTGGGCATTATTCCATTACTTATATGGTATGTGTATTCGCATACAAAACGTGCTCATGTTAATGTTACAATGATTTCTGATTTTGAAGGAGTTCAAAATGGAATTGCAAAATATAGTATGCATATTCCTATTGTGTTTAGAACACTTGCGTATGCTGCTCTTATTATTGCCTTAGCTCGCCCTGTATCTATAGACACATTTGCAGATTCAACAAGTTATGGTGTTGACATTGTGTTGGCTCTCGACATTTCTGGAAGTATGCTCGCTCGTGATTTAAAGCCTGATAGAATTGAGGCTTCAAAAGATATTGCAGCGCGTTTTATTAATTCTCGACCGCAAGATAGAATAGGATTGGTGATTTTTAGTGGCGAAAGTTTTACGCAATGTCCGCTTACAACCGACCACACTACTTTGGTAAATTTACTTGATGAAGTTAAAACAGGAATGATAGAAGATGGTACTGCTATTGGTATGGGAATCGCTCTGGCTGTGAGTCGTTTACGAGAAAGCTCTGCAATAAGTAAAGTGGTAATTTTACTTACCGATGGTGTTAATAATCGAGGTGATATTGATCCTATAACCGCCTCTGAATTAGCTAAAAATGAGGGTATTCGATTATATACAATTGGTGTTGGCTCGCGTGGAAAAGCTCCGTATCCTGTGCAAACGCCATTTGGTACGCAAATTCAATATGTAGATTCAGATATTGATGAGGTTTCGTTGCGGAAAATTGCAGATGTAACAGGTGGAAAATATTATCGTGCTACGAATAATCAAGAAATGTTAGATATTTATAAAGAAATTGATGCTCTTGAAAAAACAAAAATCGAAGATATTACTTTTACAACAAAACAAGAAGAATATGTTTTCTTCGTATTGCTTGCAATAGCCTTGTTGGGTATAGAAATGATATTAAAATATACAATTTGTAAACGTTTTCCTTAAGATATGAATGAATCAAATTTTGCTTTTGCTCATGCTGAATATTTTTGGTTGCTTTATGGATTACCTATATTGTTGCTATTGTTTATAGTGGCATATAGTAATAAAAAAAGAAAATTACGCAAGCTTTCTGATGCTCGCTTTGTTAGTGTTTTGCTTCCAGATATGTCTAATACAAAACCTATTGTATCGTTTGTGTTACTTAGTGTAGCACTTGTTATGCTTGTGTTTGCTGCTGCACGTCCGCAATTTGGACTAAAATTGCAAGAAGTTACACAAAAAGGTGTTGAGGTTGTTGTGTTATTTGATGTTTCAAACAGTATGCGTGCCGAAGATGTAAAACCAAATAGAATTGAACGTGCTAAAATGCAAACGCAAAAATTGATTGATAAACTTGATAATGATAAAATTTCTGTTGTGGTGTTTGCTGGCGATGCCTATACTTTGCTGCCGCTCACTACTGATATTGCATCGGCTAAAATGATGGTGCATACTATAAAAACTGATTTTATTGGAAAACAAGGAACTTCGGTAGGTACTGCTATTCAACGGGCTATTCGTTCATTTACCGATAATCCACTTATTGGAAAAGTTATTGTGTTAATTAGCGATGGCGAAGACCACGAAGAGGAGGCTATTGTACAAGCTAAACGTGCAAATGAAATGGGAATAATCATTCATACTGTTGGAATGGGATATCCTGAAGGTGCACCAATTCCTTATAAAGATGCATACGGACGAAAATCGTTTATGCAAGATAAATCTGGAAGAGTGGTTACAACGCGATTAAACGAAAATCTTTTGCAAGAAATAGCTAAAATTGGCAACGGAATATATGCACGTGCTGATTTTAATCCAGCTATTGATGAAATTACTGCTATGAAAAAAAATGAATTTGAAACAAAAAAATACAGCGAATTTGATGAGAAATATCAATATTTTATTGCATTTGCACTGCTTTTTTTAATTCTTGAAAGTTTGCTTTTAGATAAAAAAAATAAATACGCACAGAAATTTTCACTTTTTAAATAAATATAGTATGATTACACATATTGTGATGTGGAGCTTTAAAAATGAAGCTTCTGAAGATATAAAACAACAAAATATTCAAAAATTTGCTGATATGCTGAACGCTTTACCTGCATGTATTCAAGAAATTAAATATTTTGAAGTGGGTGTGAAAAACAGTAGTTCTCCACAAGATTCTATGGATGTGGTGCTTATTTCTAAATTTAGCTCATGGAGCGATTTAAAAGCATATGCTATACATCCTGAACATCAAAAAGTTGTTGCATTTGCTAAGGAGGTTATTCAGGAACGAGCTGTAACAGATTACGAATCGTAAATATATTTTATATGAAGTATTTTATAGGAAGTATTATTGGCATATGTTTTACTGGATTGGTGTTCGGACAAAATGTTGATATTCGTCCTTATATCAATAATGGAAATCAATTATATGATTCTGCCCGTTTTAGGAGTGCTGCCACTCTTTATAAACATGCTCTTATTTTAGACTCAACTTCGTTTGATGCGTGGTTTAATTTTGCATCTGCTTTATATAATGCCGAAAAATATATGCTTGCAAGTGAAGCGTTTTTCCGTGCAGCAAAATTGCAATCCGATTCTGTATTACAAGCCGAAACGTACTACGGTGCTGGGAACAGTTTTGTGCAATTACAACAGTATCAAAATGCAATGCTTGCATATAAAAAAGCACTGCTTTTAAATCCTCTTGATGATGATGCTCGCTATAATTATGCGTATGCAAAAATAAAATTTGATGAGCAACAAAAATCTAAAAATCATAATGAAACTGACGACTCTAAAGATAAAGATGAGAAAGACATTCCAAATGAATATATTTTGCAAATAAAACAACAAGCTGACGAATTGGTAATGCAATACAAATTTGTTGAAGCAGCTGAATTATTGAAAAATGCAGGCAGTAAAGATGAATCTTTATATGAACATTTTGGTGAATATGTGCAATATGTTTCCGAAATAGCAACTATTTTTATGAATCATAACAATAAAAAACAATAAAAAATGAAACATATTTTGATTGTACTTTTTGTGTGCTTATATAGTTTTGTGTTTTCTCAAAAATCATCACTTGATTATTTTAATGAGGCAAGTACTCTTTATATTCAAAATAAAAAAAATGATGCGTTTTTCCATGTAAAACGTGCTCTTGAAATATACGAAAATGATGCACGTTTATCGGAATTATATAATTTAATAAAACCCGAAGATGAACCTCCGCATCAATGTCAAAATCCTAATAATGACGAGCAAAACGAAGAGGGCAATCAAAATCAAAACAATGACGGAAATTCAGGTACTGAGGGAGATGATCAACAAGCCACACAAGAGCAATCCGACTCTTCAGACAATTCTGAAACGAAAGATTCATCACAAAAATCAGATGAAAAAGATGGCGAAGATTCGCAACAAGATGATTCTTCCTCAGGTGCTTCTGATGAACAGAAAAATAATGATGGCGATGAAAAAAATGAGCATCAAAAAAATGATGAAAAACAAGATGATGATGAAAAACAAGATGATGATGAAAGTCGTGAAGGTGGTTTTTCTCAAATAAATGATGCAAATACTGAGTAACAAAAAGAAGGACAAATTTCAACAATGGAAGCAGAAATGTTATTGCGTGCTATTGAAGATAAAGACAAAGAATTGCAAATAAAATTGCAACAGCAAAAAAGTCAAAAATCTAAACATTCTACGGTAGAAAAAGATTGGTAATTATGAAAGGATACGTATATTCTCTATTTCGCACATTCTTATATACCTGTTTGGTATGTATGGGTAGTATCGTAACTGTTAGTGCACAAAAAGTTAACTTTACTGTTGAAGCTCCTACTGTTGTTGAACTTGGCGAGGTGTTTCGCGTTGTGTATCGTGTAAATGCATCGCCCGAAAAAGGTTTTGAAATATTCCCAGCAAAAGACCTTGAACTTGTAAGTGGTCCGCAACGTGGACAAAGCAGCAGCATGTCTATTGTAAATGGTCGCACTACCACAGAATATGAACTTTCCGAAACGTATTATTATCGGGCTAAACAAGCAGGCTCTGTTACTATTCAGCCAGCAAAGGTGCAGGTTGATGGACGGCCATATAAAACAAGAGCACATGAAATTCAAGTGGTAGAATCAACAGCAGCAAAACAACAAGCACAACAACAAGCACAACAAAATGCGGCTTCAAATCAAACTACAAAAGAACAACAAGCAAGTTCGCAAAATCTTGTAGCTCACGATGATGTATTTGTACGAGTGGCGGTAAACAAAACCACGGCATATGTGGGCGAAGCGATATATGTTTCATTAAAACTTTATACAAAACAGCGTATTTCACTTAATAATCACTCATATCCTGAATTTTCTGGGTTTTACAAACAAGATATTGAAGCTCCGCAAAGTTTACAGTACGAACGTGAAGTAATACAAGGACAAGAATATAGTTCAGTATTATTTAAAAAAATGGTAGTGTTTCCACAGCGTTCGGGCGATATTGTAATTGCCCCTTTTGAAGTTGATTGTAATGTTATGATTCCTGTTTCTCGTGGTTTTTGGGGATTGCAATACGATCAACAAAGAAAGGTTGTAGCAAGCAAACCTATTACAATTAAGGTAAAACCTTTACCAGCAAATAAGCCTTCGAACTTTGAAGGAGCAGTTGGAGATTTTTCAGTTCAATGTGCCACAGATGCAAAAGAAGTATCGCAAAATGATGCATTTACCTATCGTGTTACCGTTCGGGGAACGGGAAATATTTCATTACTACAAGCACCATCTATTTCGTTTCCTTCAGATTTTGAAGTGTATGACCCTAAAGTTACTCGTAATGTTACACCAACAGCATATGGCGATAAGGGAAGCGTTACATACGAATACATTATTATTCCTCGTCATGAAGGAAATTTCACAATTCCTTCGTTTCGGTTTTCATATTTTAATGTGAAGGATAAAACGTATGCTACCGCTGTTGCTCCTGAAATACCAATTGTTGTAAATCGTTCGCATAATCAAGCCGCAGGTTCTGTTGCTAATTTCTCAAATCAAAAAGAAGAAGTTCGCTATCTTGGAAATGATATTCGCTATATTAAAACAAGTAATGTTACAGTAGAGCGTCCGCAAAAATCTTTATTTGGGACACGAGCATATTATGCGTGGTTTATTGTGCCAAGTATGTGTGCATTGTTATTTATTCTGTTGCGAAGAAATCAAATCAAACAAAATCAAGATATTGCACGAGTTCGTACACGCCGTGCCAATAAAGAATCGCGAAAACGATTAAAACAAGCACGTATTTGTTTGCAAAATGGCGAAGATGCACAATATTACGATGAAATAGCACAGGCGTTGTGGGGCTATATTGCCGATAAATATACAATTCCTCTTGCTGAATTAAATAAAGATACAATTATTGATTTTTTACAACAAAAAAATGTTCAAGAAACACATATTTCAGAATTAATTACCATTATAGAACAATGCGAACTTGCTCGCTATTCTCCAAATCCACATATCGAAGAAAAAGAAAAATTATATACTCGTGCTTCTGAATGTATTCGTGTGTTTGAACAAAATGTTAAATAAATGAAAATGAAACAGATGAAAAGAATTATTACTTGTGTTGTTTTTGCTTACATGTTATTGGCTGTAAATGTATTGCAAGCAAATGAATCGCTGTTTTATGCCGAAAAATTATACGAACAACAACAATATGATAGTGCGTTACTTGTATATACTCAACTTATTGATGAAGGGTTTGAAAGTGCCGATTTATTTTATAATATAGGAAATGCATATTTTAAAAAAGGAGATATAGCCCATGCCATTCTTTTTTATGAACGCGCATATTTATTAAATCCCAAAGACGCTGATATTGCACATAATCTTGCGTATGCTCACTCGCAGCAGGTAGATAAAATTGATATAATAGGACAAGGATTTTTTAAGAAAATATACACCTCATTTTATCGTTATTTCTCATTACAAACATGGGTGTTTTTGAGCGTATTTTGTTTTATTTTATTTCTTACTGGATTGTTAGTCTTTTTACTTTCTCCTGTTGTAACACTTAAAAAAGTAGGATTTTTTGTTGGTGTGTTTTGTATAGGTATTTCAGCAATTTCATATTCTTCAGCCTCGTCGCGTTATTCTGAATTGGAAAACAGAGAATATGCCATACTTATTGAACCAGCAGTATCAATACGAACCGAACCTTCACATTCATCAAAAGCATTAGTAGTGTTACACGGAGGAGTTAAAGTTTTTATTCTTCAGGAGCGTAATGGTTGGTATTCTATACGTTTACAAGATGGAACACAAGGATGGATTGAACAAAAACATGTAGAAATAATTTGATGTTATTTTTCAAATACATCTTTACTATAAAATTATTTCAGAAAGAAAAAACCCCTCATATATAACATACATGAGGGGTTTTTTAATGAGTTTTTTATAGTATTATTCAGCTACTACTTCAAAAGGTATTGAAACGTCAACACCCTTATAAAGAACAATTTTTGCAGAATAAGTACCAAGTTCTTTAATAGCATTATCTTTTAATGCAATTTTTCTACGGTCAATAGTAATACCCATTTTCTCAATCGCCTCAGCAATTTGAATTGTATTAACTGAACCGAAAATTTTTCCAGTGCTACTTGCTTTCGCTCCAATAACAAGAGATAATTTTTCAAGTTTTGCTGCAATTTCAAGAGCATCATTTTTTAATTTCTCTTCTTTATGAGCACGTTGTTTCATTAACTCTGCATGTTGTTTTTTTGCAGATTCTGTTGCAAGGATACCAAATCCAAAAGGAATAAGATAGTTTCTACCATATCCAGGCTTTACAGATACTATGTCATTTATTAATCCTAATTTTGGTATATCTTTTTTTAATATAATTTCCATAATCCTTTTATTTTAACAAGTCCGTTACATATGGTAATAATGCAAGGTGACGAGCACGTTTTATTGCTACCGAAACTTTCTTTTGATATTTAATAGATGTTCCTGTAATACGGCGAGGTAAGATTTTACCTTGCTCGTTTAAGAATTTTTTTAAAAATTCAGGATCTTTATAATCAATATATTTAATACCGCTTTTTCTAAAACGACAGTATTTCTTTTTTCTCACCTCAACCGAAGGAGGAGTTAGATATCGAATTTCTGATTGATTTTGAGCCATAATTATTCTGTTTTTGCGGTTTCTTTTACTAAATTTCTTTTCTTTTCGGAGTACGCAATAGCATGTTTATTAAGTTTAACTACCAAATTGCGAATAACACGCTCGTCACGTTTAAACAAAACAGTTAATTTGTCAATAAAATCACTGCTTGCTTTAAACTCATAAAGGAAATAAAATCCGGTGTTTTTTTTCTGAATCGGATACGCTAATTTTTTTAGCCCCCACGATTGCTTTTGAATAATTTCACCTCCATTTTCCTTTATAAGCTGCTCATATTTTTCTACCGATTCCTTTACCTGAGAGTCAGATAAAACGGGAGTTAAAATGAAAACGGTTTCATACTGATTTATCATACAGCTTACTTTTAATTATTAAATTAATATATAAAATTTTGAGGAGCAAAACTACTTTTTTTATTTTTAATACCCAAAATAAATGTGTTGTTTTTTTTACTTTCTTTTATTTTAATCTTTTTGTCTATTAAATGTATCAAAAACATCACAAAAAAAGCCTGCATTATACAGGCTTCTATTTTTTACGTATGTTTTATTGTGTGACTCCGGAGAGATTCGAACCCCCAACCTCCTGATCCGTAGTCAGGTGCACTATCCAATTATGCTACGGAGCCTTTGTAATTTTGTGCAAATATAGTTTTTTTTTATAAGACTCTCTATTTTTATCTTTTTTTTTGCATTTTTTTCACATTCATCCGAAAGTTTTTCAAATTTAGGCAAAAATTCTCTTTCCTCCTTTGTTTTTAAGAGGTAGTTTTATAAAGCTGAGAAAAAAAGTCCTC
>JAAYPM010000002.1 GCA_012519815.1 Bacteroidales bacterium | reverse complement strand
GTTTATGAAGTAGTAAAGGAACTCGAATTACCAGAAGATGAAGATCAACATGTTTTGCTTGATGAAATTATTCATCTTACTGGAAGTAAAGCTAAAAAAATTAATATACATGAAATTCAATTTAGACGAGTTGTAGCTTATCACGAAGAAGAAAACACAACAATTGAGATATTCACAAATAATGTAACATGGAAGGCATCCACTATTGCAGAATTGTATAGACGTAGATGGGATATAGAGACTTTCTTCAAGAAATTAAAGCAGAACTTAAACGTAAAAACGTTTATAGGCACATCGGAAAACGCCGTGAAATCACAAATATTTATTGCTTTAATAGCCTACTTATTGCTAGAATTAATGAGAAGAGTTGCCGCGAAAGGAAATCCGGCATTTTCTAATTTCGTAGAAAAAATAAGAATTTGTTTGCCTTTTTATTTATCGCTTGATTATGTGATGAATACTATTAAACCAATAGCTCAAAAAGCAGAAAGACCACCTCCTCAGCCAGATTTATGGACACCTAAACAGTTAAATTTATTTTAAAAAGAAGACTTTTTTTCTCAACTTTATAAAACTACTCCTTAAAAACAAAGGAGTACAGAGAATTTTTGCCTAAATTTGAAAAACTTTCGGATGAATGTGATGAAAAATCTAATTTAAACTATTTGCTTGAAATGCCATAGCAGGGATTTGAGAGAGAGCTTCTGCAAAATTGTCAACAAACGTTTGTAATTTCTTTTTTCCTATAAATTTTGCAATCATAGGCAGTTTTGCATGCAGCGTAACACGTATGCGTGTGTCGTATGGAGCAATTTGTTTGAGTTGTACCCAAATGGTTAATTCTTGTGCTCCTTCGGCACCATATTTTACCAAATCATAGGTGTTTTTTTCAAGTATTACAAGCGTAACACTTATTCCTGGCATAGCTTCAATAGAAATACTTGTTTCGCTAAATGAAACTTTTTCTTTTAAATCAGGCGGTAACAATAGCCCTATATTTCGAAAATCTGTAATAAAATGAAATAATTGAGAATCTAAACAAGCGTTTTTTGTGATTTTGCTTGTTATTTTTGTTTCAGCCATAGTTTTAGTGTAATTAAAAATCTGCATTTTTTGGATAACGTGGAAAAGGAATAACATCACGTATATTCCCCATTCCCGTAACAAAAAGCATGAGACGCTCAAAACCTAATCCAAAACCTGCATGAGGAACGCTGCCATATCTACGAGTATCTAAATACCACCACATGTCTTCCATAGGAATTTTAAGTTCTTCTATACGTGTTTTAAGTTTTGTGTAGTCGGTTTCTCGTTCAGACCCACCTATTATTTCTCCAATTTGCGGGAAAAGCACATCCATTGCCGCAACCGTGTTTCCATCAGGGTTTTGTTTCATGTAAAATGCTTTAATGTCTTTTGGATAATCAGTAAGAATAACGGGTTTTTTAAAGTGTTTTTCAACTAAATAGCGTTCGTGCTCACTTTGTAAATCGGTGCCAAATCCTTTAATTTCATATTTGAACTGCCCTTTTTTATTTGGTTTTGAATTAGTTAAAATATCAATAGCCTCTGTGTATGTCAGTCGTTGAAATGAATCTGCAAGAATAAATTGTAATTTTTCAATAAGAGGCATAGCCCGTTCTGCTTCGGGTTTTCCTTTTTCTTCTTGTATTTGACGGTTTTGTAAAAACAACAATTCTGTCATGCAATTGTCTAAGGCATATTGAATTAAGTATTTTAAAAATTCTTCTGCCAAATCCATGTTTTCGGTAATTGTGTTAAATGCCACTTCGGGTTCTATCATCCAAAATTCGGCAAGATGGCGAGATGTATTAGAGTTTTCTGCTCGAAAGGTAGGTCCAAATGTATATACTTTTGACATTGCCATACATGCTAATTCAACATTTAATTGACCAGAAACAGTAAGATTTGTTTCTTTTCCGAAAAAATCTTGCGAATAATCAATAGAACCGTCTTCATGTTTAGGAGGATTGAGGGGGTCGAGCATTGAAACACGGAACATTTCCCCTGCACCTTCACAGTCAGAACCTGTAATAATAGGTGTGTGAATATTGTAAAATCCTCGTTCGGTAAAAAAAGTATGCACAGCATAAATCATTGCATGACGAATGCGTGTAATAGCACTAAATATGTTTGTTCTAAATCGTAAATGTCCAATTTCTCGAAGAAATTCTAAAGAATGACGTTTGGGTTGTAAAGGATATTTTTCAGGGTCAGCAGTGCCTAAAACTTCTATTGTTTTTGCTTGTAACTCAACCGCTTGCCCTTTGCCTTCCGATATTTGTAATGTTCCAAAAACACTAAGAGCACTCCCTACAGTTATGTTTTTAATAGTTTGAGGGGCAAACTTTTCAATCTCCACAACTATTTGTAAACTTTCAAAACATGAACCATCATTGAGTGATACAAATAGTACATAATTATTACCGCGGTGATTACGCACCCACCCTTTAACTACTATGTCTTTGCCTATTGTTTCTTTTAGTAACGTTTGTTTAATTTCTGTCCGTTGTATGCTCATACCGTTTGTTTTTTTAATCTGATGCAAAAATACATAATATCATTGATTACTGTAATCGAAAGTAAAAAAATATCTTTTTTTTGAGATAAAATATTAGACCTTTGTTTTTGTCAAAAAAGTGAAACAACAAAAATCACTCAAAAATACATTGTAAAATATATTGATTTTCAAAACCTTCTGGGGTTCGAATCCAATCAACTCTTTCTCCATTTACAACAAAACCAGCTTTTTTAAATAAAGAAAGACTTGATGTATTTGTTTTTGAAATTTCCGCATAAATTTGTTTAAGAAATAAAACCTCTTTAGTGTAGTTTTTAATGCATTCTATAGATTCACGAGCATACCCGTTTTTTGCGTATTCTTGAGAAACAAAAACCCCAATACCTGCTCTTCTATTATGAGGGTCAAAATCATATAAATCTATGGTGCCAACTGTTTTTGCTTCCTTATTAGCTGTTTCTATCATAAGTCGTAGCTGGCGAGTAGTGTAAATATCAAAATGATTATTCTCTATATATTTTTGCAATACATCTTTTGAAAAAGGAGCAATTGTAGAACTTACAAGCCATATATCAGTATTGTTTTCCCATGTGTAGAGCAATTCAACATCTTTTGGTTCAAGTGCTCGTAGGCGAATTTGGTCAGTTTCAAGTATTTTATGATATAACATGATAAAAAAATATAAAGTGAAAATAGAAACGTTATTTGTGTTTTTCGTTTCGAATAAATTTGCGTTTCAAATTAAAAATAGAAAATCTTTTTAATTTAAATACAATTTCAAACAATAAAAGTTTTTATATACGATATTTATATTAAAAAAAAAGGATATTTCAAAACCAAACTATATCTTTGCAATCAAAAATTTATAAAACGAAATAAGACTATGGCTGAAAAGCAAAAAACTCTTGTATCAGAAGCGGTTTTTAGTGGTGTTGGTTTGCATACAGGCAAACAAGTTACTGCAAGGGTTTTACCCGCAACAGCAGATTTTGGAATAAAATTTAAACGAATTGACATTGAATCTCAACCTGTAATTAACGCAGTTGCAGAAAATGTTGTTGACACTTCACGAGGAACAGTTATTGGAGTTAAAGACGCAAGTGTAAGTACTATTGAACATTTACTTGCGGCTATGTGTGGTTTAGGAATTGATAATGCACTTGTTGAAATTGATGGTCCCGAAGTGCCAATTATGCAAGGAAGTGCTAAAATATTTTACGAAGGTTTACAAAAAGCTGGTGTTACAGAATTAGATGCAGATAAAAACTATTTTGAAGTTCGTGAAAAAATTTCATATGTAGAAGAAGAGAGAGGAGTTGAAATAGTTGCGTATCCAAGTGATACATTTTCTGTAGATGTGCGAATAAGTTACGATTCTCCAATTTTACATAATCAATTTGCAACACTAAAATCTATTTCTGATTTTTATAAAGAAATAGCAGGTGCTCGTACATTTTGTTTTTTTAGAGAAATTGAAATGCTTGCAAAAAACAATTTAATTAAAGGAGGAAGCCTTGATAATGCACTTGTGTTTGTTGACCATGATACAACACAAGAGGAAATAGATAGGATTTCTAAGTTGTTTGAAAAAGAGCATGTTACAATTCAAAAACAAGGAGTGCTAAGCAATATAAGTTTACGCTATGAAAATGAACCTGCTCGTCATAAATTATTAGATGTAATAGGCGATTTAATGTTGGTGGGAATGCCTATTAAAGGTCATATTATTGCTACAATACCCGGACATAAAGCAAATACAGAGTTTGCAAAAATAATTCGTAAAATTATTAAAAGTAAACGTGGTCCGCAAGCTCCAAACATTAATATATATGACACGCCGGTTGTTGACAATATTGGAATTAAAAAAACGTTGCCTCATCGTTATCCTTTTCAACTTATAGATAAAATTATGGTTTTAACCGATGAGGAGGTTGTTGGAATTAAAACAGTTACCGGAAACGAACCGTTTTTTGTGGGACATTTTCCTGACGAACCTGTTATGCCAGGAGTTTTACATTTAGAAGCTATGGCACAATGTGGCGGGATTTTGGCTTTATCTACAGTTGAAGACCCCGAAAATTATTCAACGTATTTCTTAGGTATGGATAATATTAAATTTCGAAGAAAAGTTGTTCCCGGAGATGTTTTAGTGTTTCGATTGCGTTTGCTTACAGCTATCCGCAGAGGGATTGTTCATATGCAAGCTCAAGCATTTGTTGGGGAACAATTAGCAACCGAAGGTGAATTAATGGCTCAAATTGTAAAAACAAAATAAAAACATGTTACATAAAAATGCATATATAGATCCTCGAGCTAAAATAGGACAAAATGTTACAATTTCTCCTTTCTCATATATATATGGTGATGTTGAAATTGCTGATAATACTTGGATTGGACCAAATGTAACAATATTTGACGGTGCTCGAATTGGTGAGAATTGTAAGATTTTTCCCGGAGCAGTAATTTCTGCTATACCGCAAGATTTAAAATTTTACGGAGAATATTCAACTACCGAAATTGGAAATAATACCGTTATTCGTGAATGTGTAACTATTCATAGAGGTACAATAGATAAACAAAAAACTGTAGTGGGAGATAATTGCCTGCTTATGGGATACGTACATATTGCACATGACTGTATTGTGGGCAATGATTGTATTTTTGCAAATTATTCTGCACTTTCAGGACATTGTGTTGTTGGAGATCATGCAATTCTTGAAGGAATGGCAGCAGCTCCTCAATTTGTTAAAATAGGGAGTCATGCATTTATTGCTGGAGCTACAATTATACGTAAAAATGTACCTCCCTTTGTGAAAGCTGCCCGCGAACCAATAAGTTATATGGGCGTAAATGCTATAGGACTTAGAAGACGTGGATACGCCGAAGAACAAATAAATAGAATTCAAGATATTTATCGAGTTCTTTTTCAAAAAGGACTTAATATTTCGCAAGCAATAGAAATAATTCAAAGAGATTTTGAAGTTTCGGAAGAACGTAATATTATTCTTGACTTTGTACTTTCGTCTGATAAAGGAATTATAAACAGAGGGTAAGATATGCGCTTTGTTTATTTTACAATAATATTATATATATCATGTTTTTTTTATTCTTGCAATATATTCAATAGAACACCAAGTTTTATTGAGGTTTCTGGCTTCATCCAAGGAACTACGTATAGAGTCGTAGCAGAACATAAAGATAATGTAAACCTTCAAAAAAGTATTGATAGTATATTCGCTTCGTTTGATTCGGTTTTCAATAACTATGTGCCTTATTCTCTTATTTCACGTGTAAATAACAATGACAGCACCGTTGTTATACATGATGACTTTTTATATCTCTTAGAAAAATCACGCTATTTTTATGAAATTACAGATGGTGCTTTTGATATCACCATGGCTCCACTTGCAAATGCGTGGGGATTTGGATATAAAAATGACACCGTATTGCCTGATAAACAAACAATTGATAGTTTGTTGCAGTTTGTGGGAATGGAAAAAATTAGAATAGAAAACAATAAAATTTACAAACAAAAACCTCATGTTGCAATTATTGGAAATGCTATAGCAAAGGGATATTCAACCGATGTGATTGCTGAGTTTTTATTGTCGCATGCTATTACCAATTTTCTTGTTGATGTTGGAGGAGAAATGCGTGTGTACGGCAATAATCCTCAAGGAAAAATGTGGAATGTTGGAATTAATACACCATTAGAGGGAACTGCATACGATGAATATTCTGTTATTGTATCGTTAGAAAATAAGTCTATAGCAACATCAGGAAATTATAGAAAATTTTATATGAAAGACGGAGAAAAATACGCGCATACAATACACCCTAAAACAGGATATCCCGTTTCACATAACTTACTAAGTGCATCAATTATTACTGATAAATGTATAGATGCCGATGCACTTGCAACTGCATGTATGGTTGTGGGATTAGAAAAAGCTATTGAAATAATCGACGCGCACCCTCAATTTCAAGCAGTTTTTTATTATTATCAGCAAGATTCTCTTTACACCTATATATCAAAAGACTTGGAGCAATATATAGTGCATAAATAATATACTTTGCGATTTGAGTTGTTTTTAATTGTGCATATTTTAGTTGCTATTATGATATTGTGTGAAATTTTTGTACATGCATCTTAAAATAGAATTGGAATGTGTTACATAGTGAAAATAAAAGAAAAAGTGCAAATAATGTAAAATTTACACATTAAAATTTTCTCGTTCAAAAATTTTATTTAATTTTGACATCGGATGGGAGAGGTGGCCGAGTGGTTGAAGGCGCACGCCTGGAAAGTGTGTGTACCGCCTGAAACGGTATCGAGGGTTCGAATCCCTCTCTCTCCGCATAAAGAAAATGTTTAATTATATATATTTAAATTTTTAATAACAGTATTATGAAAAAGTTATTCGCAGTTTTAATGACTCTTGGAGTATTCTCATTAAATCTTTTTTCTCAGGAAACTCCTAATGTAACTCCTTCTCAAGAAACGGATGCAGTAGAAGCAGCTGTTGATAGTATAGCTGAAGTAGAAACAGAAGCAGAAGAGGTGGAGAATATAGATGCTTCAGAAATAGTGTCTTCAGAAGAAGTTGTTGAAAGAGGGTTACATCAAGCTCTTAAAGAAAAATTTATTGAAGGTGGAGCTGGTTTTATGGCGACTGTTGCTATTTGTTTAATTTTAGGACTTGCAGTAGCTATTGAGCGTATTATTTATTTAAATTTAGCAACCACTAACACAGACAAATTATTGTCAAAAATAAATACCACTTTAAATGAAGAAGGGGCAGAGGCTGCATTAGAAATTTGTAGAAATACACCTGGACCTGTTGCAAGCATATTTTATCAAGGAATTAGTAGAATGGATGAAGGCATTGATGTGGTGGAAAAATCGGTGGTGTCATACGGAAGTGTGCAGTTAGGGCTTTTAGAAAAAGGACTTACTTGGATAGCTTTGTTTATTGCTCTTGCACCTATGTTAGGATTCTTGGGAACTGTAGTTGGTATGATTGAAGCATTTGACGCTATTGCAATTGCTGGTGATATTTCTCCTACTATTGTTGCTGCGGGTATTAAAATTGCTCTTATTACTACTGTTGCTGGTCTTATTGTAGCAATGATACTCCAAATATTTTATAACTATTTATTGTCGAAAATTGATAATTTAACTTCTGATATGGAAGATTCTTCAATAAGCTTAGTTGATATCGTTGTTAAGTATAATGCAAAAAAATAATCGTAATGAAATTTAATAAATTTTTGAAAATTACCTCTATCTCTCTTTTTGTTGTGGCGAGTATAGCTATTCTGCTCTATATTGGTTATGCGTCATCAAAAGATTGTTTAGGGTGCGATCTTCCAATGTGTGAGGGCGTTACGGAGTCAGGGGAGAAGTATTTAATGCCTGCAGATTCTTGTGCACTATCATATGAAGAAATTAAACTTCGTGAACAAGAAATTAATGAAATTAATGCAGCTATGGGAATTTTAGATAGTGCAGAAATATCTGAATGTTCTAAAGAATGTTTAAATTATGCAGGTGCACTTATGATGTTTTTAATTATATCTGTAATTATAGCTGCTGTTTTAGTATTTGCATTTGCAATTTATTCTATAGTTGTTAATAGAAACAATATGAAAGGTGCCCTAATAGGCGGTGCTGGAGTCGGTCTTGTGATTTTAATTTCGTATTTGAAAGCAAGTGACGTGGTGCCAAATATTATTGGATATACAAATATCATCACACCTGCTGAGGCGCGATGGGTTGATACATCTCTTTATATGATTTATATCCTATTGGTGGCAGCTATATTAGGTATTGTTGCAACTGGAGTTTATAAATTGATACAAAACAATAAATAATAATACATAATCAAAAGGGCTGTTACAGTCCTTTTGGTTTTATTTTAATATAGTATAATTATGGCTCGAAGATCCGTACCAGAAATAAATGCAGCATCAATGGCTGACGTTGCCTTTATTCTGTTGATTTTTTTCTTGTCAGTTACCTCCATGGATTCTGATAAAGGCTTGTTTAGAACATTACCACCCTATGTCCCCGTTGAAGAACAAACAAAAATTAAAGTTGTTGAAAAATACTTGTTTGTGGTGTTTCTTAATAAAAATGATAATTTAATGATAGAGAAAAAACCAGCTCGTATGCAAGATATTCGTCCAAAATGTATAGAGTTTCTTACAAATATGAATAATGACATGACGGACCTTAGTGTTCCAGGGTATGACGTGGTTGATATCCCCTTACTTGGTGGACCGCAAAAGGTAACAAAAGCAATTGTGAGTATTCAAAATGATAGAGGCTCGTCATATGATAAATATATAGAAGTGCAAAATGAGATTGTGGCGGCATATAATATCGTAAGGGACAGACATGCACGTAAGTTTTTTCATAAAAAATATGATGATCTTACTGAAGATGAGCAGAATGCAATAAAAGAATTGCTCCCTCAAAAAATTTCTGAAATGGAACCAAAAAATATAGGAGGAAATTAATTATGGCAATTATTAGAAAAGATAAAAAAAAGGATGCACCACCTATTTCTACGGCTTCTTTGCCAGATATTGTATATATGATATTGTTCTTCTTTATGATAACTACTACAATGCGTGAAACTACTTTAATGTTGAAAAAACCTAATTTACCACACGCAACAGAAATAATAAAACTCGAAAAAAAATCTTTAGTGAGCAATATTTATGTTTCACCTCCATTACCTGAATATGAAGCTTTATTTGGAACACAACCAGTAATTCAGTTGAATGATGCAATTGAAGAAGTAAGTCAAATTAGTCTTTTTATTCAAAAGGAACGCGAAGCTCGTGATGCTAACGTGCGTGATTTTATGAGCGTTTCTTTAAAAGCTGATTCTAAAACAAAAATGGGAATTATTTCAGATATTAAAATGGAACTGAGAAAAGTTAATTCTCTAAAATTAAATTATGCAGCTTTAGGAAACTAACATAGTGTGTTTTATAATTTATAATTCAAAAAAAAGTTTGACATATATAATGTGCCAAACTTTTTTTTTGAATAGCATTTTATTAAATAAAAAATTGTATAAAATATATTAGAAAATTTGCTTAATTTGTATAACGAAGTAATTTATAACAATACAAAAAATTAAAACATATGAATCTTCTTTTTCTCTTTCTACAACAAAATGTAAGTTCAATATCAATAGCTGCTGAGAATACTATTGAAGAAGTCGCAACTACAGTAAAAATTAATTTTTTGGAATTATCTTTAAAAGGCGGATGGGTTATGATACCTATTTTGATACTTTCCATAATTGCTGTGTATATTTTTATAGAACGCTATTTCGCAATTAAAAAAGCAGCTACAGAAGATGCTACGTTTATGACCGAAATTCGTAATTTTATAGTGCAAGGTAAAATTGATGAGGCGCGTATGCTTTGTAAAACTAACACTTCGCCTGTAGCTTTAATGATTGATAAAGGTATTTCCAGAATTGGAAAACCACTTGCTGACGTGCGAGAAGCTATTGAAAATGTTGGAAAATTAGAGGTGTATAAACTTGAAAAAGGATTGCCAACCGTAGCAACTGTTGCGGGAGCTGCTCCAATGCTTGGGTTTTTAGGAACAGTACTCGGTATGGTGCGCGCGTTTTTTGATATGGCAAACGCCGCAGGAGGAAATTTTAGTATTACTATGCTTTCTAATGGTATATATACCGCAATGGTAACTACGGTAGCTGGACTTATTGTTGGAATTGTTGCATATATCGCATATAATACACTCGTGGTTAAGGTTGATAAAGTTGTGAATAAATTAGAATTACGAGCAACTGAATTTATGGATTTACTTAATGAACCTACAGAATAATAATTGATATGGCAATACGACCTCGAAATAAAATTAATGCTGAATTTAGCATGTCATCTATGACAGACATTGTGTTTTTGTTGCTGATTTTTTTTATGGTAACTTCAACACAAATTGCACCGAACGGATTGCAAGTAACACTTCCTAAAAGTTCTTCGCAAATTACACAAAAACCAACAGTGTCGGTTTCTATTAACGAAAACTTGCAGTTTGCAGTAAACATGGAAATTATTCCATTCGAAAATCTTGAAACGTATTTACAACAAGAACTTGCTGGACAAGAAGAACCTTCTATAGTTTTACGCGTAGATACAAAAGTACCAACAGGAGAAACGGTTAAAGTAATGGAAATAGCAAGTAGAAATAGATGGAAGTTTACGCTTGCTACTCAACCCTAATATGCTATGAATTTAGATAAACGAAATATGCAAGGTTTAGTGGGCACCATATTATTTCATGGTGTGTTACTTATTATTTTGTTGATATTTTCGTTTTCTTCATCTCCATATCAATATCCTGAACCAGAAGGTATTGTGATTGATTTTGGTGAATTAGTTCAGGGCGATGAAAGTGTGGCTTTTCAAGAATATCAAAAAGTACAAGAACAGGAACAAGTTGTGGATGTGGTACATACAAATGCAGTGCAAAATGTTGCTACGCAAGATGCTGAAAACACTATAACTGCTCCTAAAAAAGACACAACGGCGATTGTGAAAAATGAAATTTCTCCAGAAGAAATCGCACGGCAAGAACGAGAACGTATTGAATTAGCAGAAAAAGCTCGTATTGATGCTATGTTTAAAAATAAATTAGACGGCTCTTCTGGTAATTCTGGCAACTCTGAAACTGGTGCAGTTTCTGGTGTAGTTGGAGATCCTCATTCAACTTTACATGGCTCAAGAAAAGGAAGTCCCGGTAATCCGTATGGTAATAAAGATGTTACGTCTTGGGAAAAACCTTTGTACACCCAAAATTGTAATAAACCAATTCAACTTACATTGCAAATTGATAATATGGGAAATGTAATTGCAATTACAAAAGTAGAAACCGCATTGAGCGAACAGGCTTGTATTATGGCTGCGAGAAAGGCTGCAATGAAAGTGAAATTCCCTTCTGATCCAACAGTAATTGGTCCGAGATACGCAAATATTGAATATGAATATACTGTATCTGTGCAATAAAATTTGTATTTGATTTAGTTTGCCTCTGTATTTTTGTTTGTATGAATTTTTCAAAAGATGTTATTCAAGATTTTCAAGAACTAATTCTTGCTAAAGGATATGATTTATATAGAGAAATGCCGTGGCGTTTAGATACAAATCCATATTATGTTTTTTTATCGGAAATAATGTTGCAACAAACACAGGTTTCTCGTGTGCTTGTAAAATTTAATGAATTTATAACAAAATTCCCTAATATTAAAGATTTAGCAAATGCTCAATTTGATGAGGTGTTGGCAACATGGTCGGGATTAGGATATAATAGAAGAGCTAAGTTTTTGCATACGTCTGCTGGAATAATTCAAAATACATATAACGGAGTTGTGCCCAATTCTTTTTCGGATTTATGTGAATTACCAGGAATTGGACCAAATACCGCTGCTTCAATTTTAGTATATGCATATAATCAACCTTATGTGTTTGTAGAAACAAATATTAGAACGGTATTTATTTATACATTTTTTCCTGATGTTACGCAAAAAATCGAGGAAAAACGTATTGTGCAGGCAGTTCAACAAACACTTTATACTGCTAATCCACGCCAATGGTATTGGGCATTAATGGATTATGGGAATTATTTAAAAAAAACAGTGGGGAATTATAATAAATTTTCAAAATCATATACAACGCAATCAAAATTTGAAGGTTCTAATCGCCAAAAACGAGCAAAAATACTCCGATTGTTATTACAAAATGAACAACTTCTTGCAACAGAAATAGCTGAAAAACTTTCGATTGATATTGCATTATGTACACATCTTTTAGATTCACTTTGCAAAGATTCTCTTATACAAAAAGATGCTCAGTATTTCCGAATAACTCAATAATTATGATAAATGTAATTGTTTGTCCAAAAACAATTGTATGCAAAATGTTTTTATAAAATAATAGTGATAAACAACAATCTTTTTTTAT
>JAAYPM010000034.1 GCA_012519815.1 Bacteroidales bacterium | reverse complement strand
TTATTATATCGTGCTTTTCGTCATATGTTACATAAATTTTAGTGTTGTACATATTCGATGGAAAGTTTTCTACTTCTACAAAAAACGGTGATTTTTTATATAATTCTGATGTTAAAAATTTTCCTTCTAAATAATACGAAGTATATAAATTTAATTCAACTAATGTTCGTTTCAAAAACTCACGCGAGCGAATAAGTTCGGTAAGATTTGATAGCGAAACATTGCCATAAATATTTTCAATTTTTAAAAGCTCTGCATTTCTTTGTTCTTCGTTTATTTGAATAATAGCATCAGATTCATATTGAAGAGGAGTGTATCGTAAATACATCATCACTAAAAAAAAGCCAACACACCCTATAAGAATATAATAGACTACAGATTTTTTTATGATATGCATCAATTTGCTTATATCAAATGTGTCATTAAACTTAGGTATTTGTTTTATACGTGCCATTATTTATTTAAAAGAGTAAATGCAAGAATTGTTGACGATATGGTTGTTACTAACATTAAATATGGTTGCACTTCTGATAATATTCTTGTCATATATCGAGGTCGTGAATCAACATAAATAATATCATTTGCTTCTAATACAAAATTTGCCTTTCGAAACTCTTCGATATTACTAATATTGAAATTATAAACACGTGGATTTTTATTATCGCCTCGAATAAGTTTAATTTTATAAGCCTTGCTGTTTTCTGTGAGTCCACCTGCTCCTGCAATTGCATCAAGCAGGGTTATGCCATCTTCGGGAATAGCAATGCTTTGTCCTTGTGTTCCTTTTTCAAAAAACAAAATAATTGTTCTGTTTGTTATGGTGATTTTTATATATGGATTTTGATAAAACTGTCCTAATTTTTGTTCTAAAAAGTACTCTGCTGAATCTTTTTCCATACCGCCAAGCCGTATATCACCTATAATGGGAAGTTTTACGGTGCTGTCTTGACGAATCATGTAGGTAATAGGACTTTCTGCCCCAGCACCAACTCCCGGTATGCCACCGCCTTCAATTAATGCACTGCCATTATTAGTGTACATAAGTACACTTATTTGATCGTATGGTTGCAAAATTGTAGATGTAATGGAATGTTCAAACGGCATATATTCAAAATCCTTCTCAGTTTCAAACATTGTCGTAGGAGTCAATACTTTACATGAAGCAAAAACTAAAAGAACCAAACTAATGTAAAGTGTATTTTTCATTCGCTCTTTGATTTTTACAAAAATACTACTTTTTTTTTAATGCGACATTGTTTTATGGTATATATCTCTTATATACGGTTTCAATATCTTTACATAAACGTGTGTAATGAAATTTTTCTACACTATTATTTTTTGCAGCAGTACTCATTGTTTTTCTGAGTTCTTCATTTTCAATAAGTTGTAATAGTTTTTGAGAGAAATCGTCTTGAGTGTTTTCTGATAATAAAGCTGTTTTTTTATCAATTACTATGTTTTGCACGCCACCCACATTGGTTGAAACTACCGGAACTCCACTTGCTTGTGCTTCAATTAAACTTACGGGAGTACCTTCATTTTTTGAGGTTAAACACACAATATCTAATCCTGCGTATGCATAATCAATATCTTGTATCCACGAGGTGAAAATAATAGGAGCGGTGTGATTTTCATCGTTTTGCGTTGAATATGCTATGCCTATTTTTGTGCAATAATTTTCTAAATATTCACGTAATTCGCCATCGCCTATAATACATGCTTGTATGTGTTTATTTGATTTTTGCATACAAAGTTTTATTGCATCAATAAAAAGTTCATGATTTTTAACAGGAGCTAACCGCCCCACAATGCCTATAACAATGGTATTGTTGTTGAATTTGTAACGTGAACGAAAGGTTCCACGCTTTTCCTCCATATTTTCGGTAAACTTTTGCAAATCAAAACCAAGAGGAACTATGTGAATTTTTTCGGGTTTACATATTTTATATATAGTACCTAATTCATGTTTTTGCGTTTCGCTAATAGCTATAATTGCCGTAGTTTTACGAGCAAAAAATCGTTCTATTACTTTAAACACATAGGTTTTATATGAATTAAAATATGAGTGAAAAACATGTCCATGAAAGGTGTGTACAATAATAGGTACTCTACATATAATAGCTGCCATTCTCCCTAAAGTGCCTGCTTTTGCTGCATGTGTGTGAACAATATCGGGTTTATACGCTCGTATTATTTTTATTATCTGCCACAATGCCAAAATATCTTGAAACGGATTAATACTTCTACGCATTTGAGGAACAATAGTGTATGGCACATTCATTTTTTGTAATATGTATTCTGAACTTGCTTCGCTGTGTTCTTTTGCACCGCCAATAAGCTTGGTTTCAAAGTCTGCACTCAAATATTTTGTGAGATACGCAACATTATATGTTGGTCCGCCAACGTTAAATCTATTTAATATTCGTAAAACTTTAATCATGTGCAATATGCTTTTTCCACCATGTTTGAAATACTAATAATGCCCATATATGAGCGGCACTATCACCAGGATTTTGGGAGTGTAATTTTGTGCGTATTTGTGTAATAACAGCAGAATTAAAAATATTTTGTTTCCGTATAAATTCTTCTGACAACAAGGTGTTTATATGCTCGTGTAATGCAGTTGTGCACCAATGATACAGCGGCACTTCAAATCCTTTTTTAGGACGATTATATAATTCTTGAGGCAATTCTTTACGAAATGCATCTTGTAAAATTCGTTTTTGATATGTGTTGTTTATTTTAAATTTTGTGGGAAGCGAATTTGCAAACGCCACAATTTCATGGTCTAAAAAAGGTACTCGTACTTTTAAACCATGCTGCGCAGACATACGTTCTACTTTTGTAAGCATATCATTTACTAACACTAAATTTTGATCAGCATACAGAATATTGTGCATGGTAGCGTTTGTGGAGAAATGCGAGAGGTATGTTTGCAACATGCTTGTATTGTCTATAGAATGGAGCAGCATGTTTTGTACATCTTCTGCTGATTGAGCAGAACACCATTGAATATATGCTTGTTGGGGAGTAAGAGCAGATGCGTTTGAATATCGTGTAAATTTACGAATAGTATTTGTCAAGGCAGAGTTACGCGATTGCGGTATATGTTTTAAAAATGGATGTGCAATTGCCATGCATTTGCTTATATATGGATATTTCAACATCATATAATGTGCTCGATATTTATTATATCCTGCAAATAATTCATCGGCACCATCGCCCGAAAGAGCAATTGTTACATGTGATTTTACTTCTTTGCTTAACATTGAAACAGCAATTGCAGAAGAATCAGCAAACGGTTCGTCAAACGAATCAAGTACCGAATACATATGTTCTTCAAATGCTTTGTTGGTAATAGATATTACCGTGTGGTTAGATTGTATGTGTTTAGCAACTAATTGTGCATACTGCGTTTCATCAAAAAAAGGATGATCAGAAAAACCTATAGAAAATGTGTTGAGTTTTGGTGTGTGTTGTGCCGCAAGTAATGAAATAATGGAAGAATCAATGCCACCACTTAAAAATGTACCTAAAGGAGCATTAGAAACAAGACGTGTATGTACTGATTTTTGCAACAAGCGTTTTAGTTCGACTTGAGCATCGGTATATGATATTTTTATCTTATTTTCTTTAGAATAATGTGGAATTTGATAATATTGATTTAGTTGCACATCTTTTGTCGAAACAAGCATATAATGTCCCGGTAAAAGCTTTTGCACATTTTTTAGAATACAATGCGGTGCTGGTATATAATGTAATTGTAAATATAATTGTAATGCACTTGTATCGATTGATTTGTTAAAAGGAAGTGGAAGAAGTGCTGTTAGTTCTGACGCGAATCCAAAAAAAGAAGTGTGATTAATAAAATAAAGCGGTTTAATGCCGAATCTATCACGAGCAATACATACTGTTTTTTCATGCGAATCATATATAGCAAATGCAAAGCAACCATCTATTTTTTCAAAACATGCTTGCTTATATTTAATGTATAAATAAAGCAAAACCTCGGTGTCTGTTGATGAAACAAATTGAACACCATCAGCTCGCAGTTCATTGTAAAATTCTTTGTAATTGTAAAACTCCCCATTATACACAATCGTGTATCTCCCCGAAACATCGGTACATAGTTTTTCTTCTGCAGAAGACGTGTTTATAATTGGAAGGCGTGTATGCCCCATACAAACAGTATTGTCAGAGTATGTTTGCTCTGCTTCGGAATCATGTTTTTTAAGGATTTCAAGAGATTTTTTAATATGTTCAAAATAAGCATTTGCTGAGTTTGTAAACGAATATATTCCTGTTATGCCGCACATATTAAAAAATATTTATGTTTAATGCGTAGTAAAGGTACAGATATTTATGATTTTACAGTTGTTGACACTGTAATTTTTGTAATGCAACAGAAATACGTTCAACAGCGGTTACAACATTTTTATCAGAAGTTGCAAAAGAAAAACGAATACATTCTGGGTTTCCAAAACCTTCGCCCGACACAGAGGCAACATGAGCTTCACTTAACAAATACAAACTTAATTCATATGAATTTTTGATACTCGTGTTTGTTTGTGGATTTTTTGCACCAATAAAATGCGACATATCTGCAAAAATGTAAAAAGCCCCATCAGGCACAGACACTTTTACCCCTTGAATTTTACGCAAACCTTCAACCATTATATCACGGCGGCGTAAAAAAGCTTCAGTCATCATTTTAGGAAATTCTAAATCACCATGTAAAGCAGCTATTGCAGCTCTTTGTGCAATAGAAAAAATACCCGAAGTAACCTGTCCTTGTAATTTGTTACATGCTTTTGCAATCCATTCAGGAGCAGCCATATAACCAACTCTCCAGCCAGTCATAGCATATCCTTTTGAAAGCCCATTTACAATAATAACTTGATTTTGAATTTCAGGAAACTGTGCGATAGATTCATGTTTTCCTATAAAATTTATATGTTCATAAATTTCGTCAGAAACAATTAATATTTGTGGGTTTTTTGCAAACATTTTTGCAATTTGTTCAAGTTCACTTTTTGTATATACAGCTCCCGTTGGATTAGAAGGCGAACTAAAAACAAACATGCGTGTTTTAGAAGTAATAGCTTTACTTATTTGCTCTGCAGTTACTTTAAAGCCACTTTCTATTGTAGAAGGAATATATACTGGTTTTCCTTCGGCAAGTTTAATCGCTTCGGGATAACTTACCCAATATGGTGTTGGAATAAGTACTTCGTCGCCGGGATTTAACAAACTTAAAAAGATATTAGACAAAGAATGTTTTGCTCCTGCAGACACAATAATTTGTTGTGGAGTATATGTAAGATTATTTTCTCGTTTAAATTTTTCAGCAATTGCAGTTCGCAATTCAGCATATCCTTCTATTGGCGTATAAAATGAATAATTATCGTCAATTGCTTGTTTTGCTGCCTCTTTCACATGGTCAGGAGTGTTAAAATCCGGTTCGCCTACACTTAAATTAATAACATCAATTCCCTTTGCTGCAAGTTCTCTACCTTTTTGTGCCATCGCAAGTGTTTGTGATGCCGCTAATGATGCTAATCGTTTTGAAGTATGTTCCATCTTTATTTTTTGTCTTTTAAAAATCGAGCAAATATACTCTTTTTTTATTTGTATGTATAAATGTTGTGTGATATAAACAATTTCTTGAGAAAAATTGAGTGAGTTTATGGTGGATACTCCATTGTTTCACAATGTTAAGAATAGTTTTATTTGTGTGCATTTTTTTTTACATAACAATACATGATTGTGGGTAAATGTAAATTCAATTAGTAAATGCGACAAATTTAATTTTTCAAAGAAGCTGTATTGTTATTTGGTATTAGTATTTTTGCATTTTTAATTAAAGAAGTATGATTGATATTTTCCTTTTATACTAATATTTTTCAGCTTTAAGGTATAACATAGATATTATGAACTTTGAAATTCCACATCCTAATTTTATTGCTAATTATTTCTTACTAATATGCATGATGTTTTTTTCATTTGGAGTGGGATGGATGTTTTTTTCATTTGTTTTACGAAAAAAAACATTTCTAAAAACATCAAATTTATTTATTCAGATAGTTGAAAAGAGTTTATTCGGTATAACTATTATTATATGTAGCATTGCATTGTTTTACACCAAAGGAATATCGGTACAAATTATTTCTTTTTTCTCATTACTTTTTTTAACATTCTTTGCCAATAAAAACAAGCAAATTATAAATAAAGATGTGCCATTAAAACTAAATTGGAAAGAATATATAGTTTTACTCGCAATATCTTTTATTATTTACTTGTTCCATTATTACAGTTTCCATTTACCTGATTTTGTTTATTATGGTAAATTATCAAAATCCTTAATAAATGTAAAAAATGAATCAATATTAACTCTCTACAATTCATACGGTGTTAATCAAACATTGAGCTTATATCATTTTGGAGAACTATGGTTAAATGGATTTATTTCAAGTTTTTTCTCGTTAAATAGCATTTTTTCTTTAAAAATAATTATATATCCTTTTTTTCATTTCCTTACATTTATACTTTTATGCGGATTGATTTCAAAAAAAAGAAATGTTTTTCTTTCTCTTATTCTTACATTTGGATTATTATATGGTTCAAGCATTTTGTTTTATCCTATACTAACTCCAGAGCAAGGACATTATACATTTTGGTTTTATGGACTACCCGATTTAACATCGTTTAAAACGCTTATAGTATATCCTTTTATACTCCTATCATTATTGTATTTGTACGAAGATACATTAATCCCTTTTTTATGTTTGTTAGTAATTATAAGTGTTAATTTTTTTACTATATGGGTGGCAATTACAGGTGCACTTTTCATGCTTCTTATGTATATTGTACTAATTAAAGATTATTATACTATTCCCAAAATCTTATTAAGCATATTTTTATTGCTTTTTATATATATACTTCCCTTTATTTTTAAGCAAGATAGTAATTCAAATAGTAATATTATTCATCATATATACCCTTTGCCACACTACTTTATAAATTTCAAAGAATATATAGTGCGATTTTTAAATTATTTTTCTCGTTCATTTGCA
>JAAYPM010000033.1 GCA_012519815.1 Bacteroidales bacterium | reverse complement strand
TATAAATGGACACAATGGATATTTATTAAATTATATAATACTTGGTTTGACGTTGATGCTCAGAAAGGACGACCTATTTCGGAACTTCCTATTCCTAAGGATATTGCAGCACAAGGAGAACAGTCTGTTACAAAATATATAAATGATAGGCGACTTGCGTATTATGATAATGCACAGGTGTGGTGGTGTGCTGATTGTAAAACAGTGTGTGCTAATGAAGAGGTGTTAACTGATGGTGCTCACGAAAAATGTGGAAATCAAGTTTCTAAAAAGAATTTAAAACAGTGGATGCTCCGTATTCCGCACTATGCTGAACGTTTGCTGCAAGGGCTTGATACTGTGGATTGGCCTGAGGGTGTGAAAGATATGCAACGAAACTGGATAGGGCGTTCTACAGGTGCCGAAGTGAAATTTTCTATTGTTGATTCACAAGAAAGTCTGAGTGTATATACAACTCGTCCTGATACGCTTTTTGGTGCAACATACATGGTTATCGCTCCTGAACATCCATTGTTGCATTCTATTGTAAGTAACGAAAAAATGCATGAGGTTCAAGAATATATTGTGCAAGCTGCAAAAAAATCTGATCTTGATAGAACGGAACTAGCAAAAGAAAAAACAGGAGTATTTACAGGAACATATGCAATAAATCCTCTTACAAATACTCAGATACCAATTTGGGTTGCCGATTATGTGCTTATGGGATATGGTACAGGAGCAATTATGGCGGTGCCTGCTCATGATACTCGTGATTTTGAATTTGCTCAAAAATTTAATCTCCCTATTATTTGTATTCTCGACCCCGAACAGGCTGATAAGGAGTTAAGAGAAAAAGTGTTGCAAGGCGCTGCGTGTTGGGAAGATGATGGTGTGTATATTAATTCTGCAAATGAACATTTGGGAATTGATATTAATGGAATGAGTAAAAAAGACGGTATTGCAACAATTATTGCATGGTTAGAGCAACAAGGATTAGGAAAAGCTACCGTAAATTATAAAATTAGAGATTGGCTGTTTAGTCGTCAAAGATATTGGGGCGAGCCGTTTCCTGTTATTCACTGGGAAGATGGAGAAATAAGTGTTATGGACGAATCGCAACTACCACATATATTGCCTGAACTTGAAAATTATGAACCCGGAGATAATGCAGAGTCTCCGCTTGCAAATGCAACAGAATGGTTGCAAGTAACTGATAAAAATGGTAGAAAAGGACGATATGAAACGAACACTATGCCGCAGTGGGCTGGCTCGTGTTGGTATTATTTACGCTATATTGACCCTACAAATAACGATGAGCCTTTTTCGTCTGAAGCTGAAAAATATTGGATGCCCGTTGATTTATATATTGGTGGTGCCGAACATGCTGTACTACATTTGTTATATAGTAGATTTTGGCATAAAGTATTATTTGATTTAGGAATTGTGAGTACCGATGAGCCGTACCAAAAACTCTTTAATCAAGGAATGATTTTGGCATTTGCGTATGAAACTAAAACGGGAGCAAAAGTTACTTCTGATTTAGTTGAGGAAAAAAATGGACTTTATTACCATATAGAAACAGGCGAACAATTGAAACAAATTGTTGCTAAAATGTCAAAGTCATTAAAAAATGTGGTAAACCCAGATGATATTATTGCTAAATATGGAGCCGATAGTCTCCGCTTGTATGAAATGTTTATGGGACCACTTGAAGCAACAAAACCATGGACAGAAAATGGTGTGAAAGGTGTTTTTAATTTTCTTGCACGGGTGTATAGATTTTTTGCCGATGTACAAAATATCCATGATGACGAACCCGAAAATATTGCTATAAGCAAGGAACTGCATAAAACAATACAAAAAGTTTCTGATGATATTGAACAACTGCACTTTAATACAGCCATTTCTCAAATGATGATGTTTACAAATGCGTGTTATAAAGCTGGACGAGTAACAAAAGAAACAGCTCGTTTGTTTGCACAAATTTTATCGCCTTTTGCACCTCATATAGCCGAGGAATTATGGGAGTTGTATGGAGGAACTGATTCTATAACGTATGAACCCTGGCCTAAAGTTGATTCTGCTTTGCTCGAAGATGATTCTGTGGTATATCCTGTGTCATTTAATGGAAAACGAAGATTTGAATTGGAATTACCTAAGACTATGACTAAAGAGGATATAGAGCAAACTGTTCTTGCTGACGAACGTACTGAAAAATGGTTGGCAACAGAAAAACCTAAAAAAATTATTATAATACCTGGAAAAATTATAAATATTGTTGTGTAATATTAATAATTTGGGTTTGTTGACGAAGTAAAGTTGCTTTTACGCTTTTTTATGTTTTATAGCAACGGCATCTAAGGTGTTTTTTATACATTCAAGTAAATCTTGAATACTGAAAGGTTTGCTTAAATACCCATCCATTCCTTGTGCAAAGCATCGTTCTTTCTCATTGTTAAGAGCATTGGCTGTAAGAGCAATAATAGGAATATGCGTAGATGTTTTGTTTTCTAATTTTCTAATTTTTTGTGTTGTTTGATATCCATCTAAAATAGGCATTTGAATGTCCATAAGAATAATATCAATGGTTTCTGGTGAATATTTCTCAAGTGCTTCTTGTCCATTATCAGCGACAATTACGTGTGCTCCACGTTTTTTTAATATTATAGAAACCATGTTTTGATTTACGATATTATCTTCAGCTAATAATACGCATAAACCCGATAATTCATTTTTATTTGATGGGGATAATTGTGATTGTGTGTTTTTTGAATGTGTAGAAAACATATAAGATGATTTTCTTGCAAAAGTACTAAATATAATTATTATTGGTGGGAAAAATAGATTTAGAGTAAAAAAAGGTATGAATACTGAAACTACAGCAAAAATAAATCATACATTTGCATAGATTTTATTAACTTTTAAAGCATGAGCGACTCAATTAAGCACGAATGTGGCATTGCATTTATTCGATTACGAAAACCTCTCGAATTTTATCAAACAAAATATGGAACGTGGAAATATGGCCTAAATAAGTTGTACCTTTTAATGGAAAAACAACATAATCGCGGACAAGATGGGGCGGGAATAGCGTTTTGTAAATTAGATTCAGACACCGGCAACGAATATCTTACACGAATTCGTACAAATAAAAGTTCGCCAATAGCAAAGCTTTTTCATCAAATTAATAAACCATATGTTAAAATTCAAAAAACAAATCCTGAGTTGTTACAAGATACCCATTGGATTAAACATAATACACAATTTGCTGCTGATATATATTTAGGACATTTACGATATAGTACATACGGAGGAAATGATATCTCGTGTGTGCACCCAGTTAAACGCGATAATAATTGGAGAACACGTGCTCTTATGTTGGCAGGTAATTTTAATTTGGCAAATATGGATGAACTCTATCAAAAACTTCTTGATTTAGGGCAACATCCTCGTGCATACACAGATATAGTTACAATACTTGAAAAAATCGGACATTTTTTAGACAGAGAAAATCAACGAATATTTACAAAATATAAACAAATAGGTAAAACGAACATTGAAATTTCAGAGCTTATTTCAAAAGAACTTGATGTTGCCAATGTGATTCGTGAAGCTTCTAAACATTGGGATGGCGGATATGTTATTTCTGGAATTATTGGTAATGGCGATTCGTTTATAATGCGTGACCCTTCAGCTATTCGTCCAGCGTTTTATTATGCTGATGACGAAATTATTGTTGCAACATCGGAACGCCCTGTCATTCAAACGGCTTTTAATGTGCCTATTGAACAAATATTTGAAGTGCCTCCGGGAGGTGCTGTTATTGTGAAATCAAATGGGGATTTACATGTAGAACAAATTACAGAGCCAAAAGAACGAAAAGCATGCTCGTTTGAACGTATTTATTTTTCGCGTGGAAGTGATGCTGATATTTATTTGGAGCGAAAAAAATTGGGAGAATTGCTCATACCACAAATTTTAAAATCTATTAATTATGATGTGGATAATACGGTTTTATCATTCATTCCTAATACCGCAGAAATAGCATTTTATGGTATGATAGCAGGCATGCAAACATATATTAATTCATTAAAAGAAGAGCAAATTTTAGAGCTTTTTTCTCAGGAAAATGTTACGCGCGAAGCTATTCAAACTATTCTTGCTCATAGTGCACGTCTTGAAAAAATAGCTATAAAAGATGTGAAATTACGTACGTTTATTACCGAAGATGCTAATCGCGATGATTTAGTCGCTCATGTGTATGATGCAACGTATGGGGTTATAAAAAACACCGATAATCTTGTGGTTATTGACGACTCAATTGTACGTGGAACAACGCTTAAAAAAAGTATTGTTAAAATTTTAAGTCGATTGCATCCGAAAAAAATTATTGTTGTTTCGTCTGCTCCCCAAATTCGTTACCCTGATTGTTATGGAATTGATATGGCAAAATTAGGTGATTTGTGTGCTTTTACTGCGGCTATTGCTTTGCTACGAGAAACAAAGCAAGAAAGCATTATTAATGAGGTGTATAATAAATCTAAGGCTCAGATGAATTTGCCAAAAGAAGAAATTGTAAATTATGTAAAAGAAATATATGCTCCTTTTACTCCTGAACAGATTAGTGCTAAAATCACAGAAATGCTTTGTTTTGAGGGAATTGATGTAGATGTTGAAATAATTTTTCAAACAGTAGAAAACCTCCATATTGCATGCCCAAACCATAAAGGTGATTGGTTTTTTACCGGTAATTATCCTACTCCGGGTGGAAATAGAGCTGTAAATAATGCGTATATTAATTATATCGAAAAAAATAATAAACGCGCGTATTATCTTGCGTGAATTGTTTGTAAAACTTGTTGCGCAAATTCATGTAAATGAGGATCTCGTGCCCCCATTATAAGCACTATGTCGTTGTCTTGAACAAGTGTTGGTAATTGTTGTAAAAAATCATTTTTTTGTTGTATATATAATGCGTTTTTCCCATTTTTTTGCATAGCATCTGAAACAATACGTGGCGAAATGTTTTTATCCACCGTTCCACCCGCATAAAACACATCTGAAATACAGAAAATATCTTGTTTTCGCAATTGCGTACTTACGTCTTGTGCTAATTCTTTGTGCATAAATTGTAACGGCCCAAAACCATGAGGCTGAAACCATGCAATAACTCGTGGTGAAATTTCTTGACAGGCTGCTATTGCTGCAGAAACTTCAGATGGGTTGTGAGCAAAATCATCAACAACATATATGTTTGCATGTGCGTCTTTTCCAACAAGTTGTGTGCGTCTGTATATTCCTTCAAAGGATGCCAACGCATGAATGGCATCAGGCATGGAAATGCCTACTTTTACGCTTACTGCAAGTGCTGCAAGTGCGTTTTCCATATTATGTTTTCCTATAACAGGAATAGTGCATTGTTGCGAATGTACCGAAAATGATATAGAAAAACCGTTTTGTTTAAAATCATGTCCATATATGCCAGCATTGCTACTAAATCCAAAATCATATTCTGCATTTTGTGAAAGCATTTTTGCTCGCTCGCAATTTTGATTTACAATAAAAAATGACTTAGTGTTTTCTTTAAATTGTGTGAACAATTCCTGTAATTCATGATATTCTTTATGATCGCGTTGAATATTAAGAAGAATACCAATTTCGGGAGAATAATTGACAATAGAACCATCAGATTCATCGGCTTCAATTACAAGCCAATTTCCTTCTCCTACCCAAGCGTTTCCTGGTATTCCTTGTTTTTGAAGCGACGATAACCCAGCACCAGTAATAAGTGAGGGGTTTTTTCCACAACTTTGCAGTATATGAAAAATCATTGCGGTTGTTGTAGATTTTCCTGCGGTTCCTCCCACGGCTATAGTGGGAATACTGTTTGAAATAATTGCTAATAATTCTGAGCGTTTTATAATAGGAATATGTAGTTTTTTTGCTTTTTGATATTCAATATTTGACTCTTCAATAGCAGTTGAAATTACTACAACATCTATATCTTGAGTAATTCCACTTCCGTCTTGAGAAAAGCATGTAATTCCTTGTGATTCAAATTGTTCTTGAATTTGCATTTTGTTTGTTGCATGAAACATGCGGTCTGAACCTGCTATTTTTTTTTCTTTACCTTTAAGGTATTGTGCAATTGCACTCATTCCTGTTCCTGCAATTCCTATAAAAAAAAACGATTTGTATGGATATGATTTCATGGTTTGTATGTTTTAATAGAACAGTATTAACATGTAATGTAAGAATTTTATTATAGTAATTTTTAGTAAAATTTCTTCTTACATCACTGTTTATAGTTGAAAATTCACATCAAAAATAACGTATTTTTTTGTATGAATACTCTTTTTGTATATGATTTTCATCTCTCTATATCACGATAATTTTTGCTCTGCATTTTTATTTTAAAATTTTTAATCATTGTTAAAAAATAGAAAAGTTATTAACAATGTGGTAAAAAGTGGCAAATAATGTGGAAAAATGGGGAAATAAAGTTTATTTTTACCATTGTAATAGTATTTTATTTAAAACAGAACAAAAACATAATGACATTTGTTGGAGAACATAGCGGAAAATTAGATGCAAAAGCACGGGTTTTACTACCCGCTCCGCTTAAACGTCAGCTTAATTCATCTGATGAAACTTTGCGTTTTGTTTTGAAAAAAAGTAATTACAAGCAGTGTTTAGAATTGCATCCTATAGAAAGCTGGACAGCAATGATGACGCAACTCACAAAAAAACTAAATCCTATTTTCAATAAAAAACACAATGTTTTTCTTACGCAATTTGCAAAAGGTACTGTTGAGGTTTCTTTAGATGCTATGGGGCGTTTGTTGGTTACTAAAAATCTGTTTGATTTTGCGGGGTTTTCTAAAGAGCTTGTTTTTTTGGGAGTAGGAGCTGTGATTGAAATTTGGGATAAATCTAAATATGATGCAAACGAGAGCATGTTGTCTCAGTCTGATTTTGAGCAGCTTGCGGCGGAGATTTTTGGAGATAATTTTAATTTGTATGAATAAGAGAGTATGAGTTATCATGTTCCGGTTTTATTAACCGAAAGCATAGAGGGGCTAAATATTTCGCCAAATGGGGTGTATGTTGACGCAACGTTTGGTGGAGGGGGGCACTCTCTCTCTATTTTACAAAAATTACAAGATGGAAAACTTTTTGCTTTTGACCAAGATAGCGATGCGCAGGCAAATGCGTTTGATGATTCGCGTTTTGTGTTGGTGAATCATAATTTTGCGTTTGTAAAAAATTTTTTAGAGTATTTTCAAGTACATCGCGTAAATGGTATTCTTGCTGATTTAGGCGTTTCTTCTCATCATTTTGATACTCCAGAACGTGGTTTTTCTTTTCGATTTAACAGCAAGCTTGATATGCGCATGGATATAAATGCAAGTAAAAATGCAAGTGTTGTTGTGAATGAATATGATTTAGATTCACTTACTACAATTTTTCGAGATTATGGAGAATTGCCAAATGCACGAAAATTAGCTGCGGCTATTTGTGATGCTCGTTCTCAAACAAACATTGAAACAACATTTGATTTACGTGATGTAGCTGTGCGTTTTTGTAATGCGAAAACCGAAAATAAATATCTGTCACAACTATTTCAGGCAATACGAATTGAGGTTAATAATGAAATGGAAACTTTAAAGCGGTTTTTGCGTTCAAGCCTCGATTTGCTTGTCCCCGGAGGGAGGTTGGTGGTGATAACATATCATTCTTTAGAAGATAGAATTGTGAAAAATTTCTTTAAAACAGGAAATGTTGAGGGAAAAGTAGAAAAGGATTTTTATGGAAATATATTAACGCCATTTTTGAATATAACTAAAAAAGTTATCACACCAACTGATGCTGAATTGCAGAGAAATAGTAGGGCGCGAAGTGCAAAATTGCGAATAGTTGAAAAAATATAATATAGAATGGATAGCATACCAAAAGAAAAATCAACTCGAAAAAAAACGAAAAAAAATGCTGGCAAAACATTTAAAAATGTTATTGCGGGCGAGGTCATTTCGAGCATGAAAATAGAAAAGCATATTTTTTATATTCTTTTCATGATTTTTCTTGTGATAATTTATATCGGAAATGGCTATCAGGCTTATACGGTTTCGTCTGAAAACGCTCGTTTGGAACGAGAAATTAAAGAACTACGTGCCGAGTTTGTGTCTTCACAAGCAAAGCTTATTGAAAAAATGAAATTTGTTAATATACAAGAAGAAATAAAAAATAAGGGATTGAATTTGCAAGAGTTAAAACAACCTCCATATACGGTATCGGCTGATGGATATTAAACGAGACATATTATCGAGAATTGGTATAATATACGCCTGTGTGTTCTTATTTGGATTGGGTGTAATAGGACGCATTGTGTATATACAGTTTTTTGATGATTCTGTGCAAACTCATGCGGAGATGATTTCTCAAAAAGCACCAATAAAACCGAAACGTGGCGATATTTATTCACGTGATGGAAAGGTTTTGGCGTGTTCTGTGCCTGAATATGTGGTGTATTTTGATTATCGTATTCCGGCATTTGCAAAAAGCGATACTTTGTTTCGTAAATATGTAGATCAATTGGCTGCGGGCTTGGCTCGTGTTTTTGCTCATGAGGGCAAATCAAAACAACAATATTTAAAGGAGCTTCATAGTACGGCACAAAACAAATCATTCCTTCGTTTGCATCGCCGCCCAATTGATTATAATACTTTGCAGGAGGTTAAAAAATTACCAATTCTTGAATATGGTCCTTATAAAGGTGGACTTCTTGTTGATGTATATAACAGCCGTGTGTATCCCTACGGAGATATGGCAAAACGTACTATTGGACTGATTCGTAAAGGCTCTTTTCATGGTGTAACTGGTTTGGAATTGTTCTATGACCAGTATTTATATGGAATAGAAAATTCTTTGAGCATGTCTGATTATATGGAAAACAATGGAACTATTGATGGATATGATGTGATAACAACAATTGACACGGAGGTGCAATCAATTGTAAATGAGGAATTAATGAAGGCGTTATATGCCTATAAAGGAAGTTGGGGCTGTGCTGTGGTGATGGAAGTGAATACTGGTGAAATATTGGCAATTTCTAATTTATCACGAACAATAATAAATAATGACACTCTCTATCAGGAACTTGAGAATATAGCAGCAGACTTTCGAAGTGACCCAGGTTCTACAATTAAACTGCCGTCTTTACTTGTTGCTTTAGAAGATGGTGTGGTGCAGCTTGATGATACTATTCAAACAGGTAACGGTAAAACGCGATTTTATGGTTTAGATGTGGTAGATTGGAATCATGCAACGCATGGAGGATTTGGAAAATTGTCGGTAAAAGATGTGTTTGCAAATTCTTCAAATGTGGGGGTTACAAAAATTATTCATGCAAATTATATTCACCCAAAACGTGAGTGGGATTTTATTACTCGTTTGCAAAGTATGGGCTTGAATAAAATTACGGGAATCGACCTTAGCAAGGAGCGCGAACCTTTGGTGAAAGACCCAAGTATGACAACAAAAAACGATAAATACAAATGGTATGGCACCACACTTGTTTCTATGGCGTATGGATATGAAATTGAACTTACTCCTTTGCAAATTCTGAACTTTTATAATGCAATTGCAAATAACGGGGTGATGGTGAAACCTCGCTTAGTTAAGGAAATTAAAAGTGGAACGCATTCAATCTTAAAAACAAAAACAGAAATTACAAATAATGCAGTCGTAAGTAAAGCTACTCTCGAAAAAGCACATGAACTCTTGAATGCGGTAATTACAACTGGTACGGCTAAGGCAATACATAATAAATATTATGCTATTGCGGGTAAAACTGGAAGTGCACAAACAATTATCAACAATAGATATAACGACCGAATTTTACGTGGGTCGTTTTGTGGTTATTTCCCCGCAAATCAACCTAAATATTCTTGTATTATTGTTATGCAATCCTCACTGCCGTACGACCCATATCGTGTTTCGGGTACAACAACAGCTCATGTGTTTAAAAAAATTGCAGATCGTATCTATTTTTCTGACCATGAGTTGCGAAATCAACTTTCTACTGATAGCAGTATGGTGTTTGCAATTCCTGAAATGAAAAAAGGATATACTGATGATTTTACAAGAATTTTTTCTCAACTCGCTATTCCTCATTCTGTTATGCCTGCGGGTGAATGGACAAGTCTTAAAAGAACTACAGATTCGGTTGAACCACAATTGTGTGTTGTAAATACCGAAACAATACCTGATTTAAGAGGAATGGGAGTGCGTGATGCTGTGTTTCTTGCCGAAAATGCTGGATTGCGTGTTTCTGTTAAGGGATATGGTAAAGTGTATAAACAATCGTTGCCACCAGGAACGGCAATACGAAAGGGTGAAAAAATAGTATTAGAACTAAAATAATGGTGCAAAAAAATTTACATATTCTGTTGCAAAACATTCCTGTTATTTCAATTACAGGAACGTCTGAAATTGTAATTGAAGGCATTCAAACAGATTCTCGTGCTGTTGCAAAAAACATGCTTTTTGTTGCCCAAAATGGTGTTGCGGTAAACGGACATGATTTTATAGATGACGCTATACAAAAAGGAGCAAGTGCCATTGTATGTGAAAAGCTTCCGCAACATTTACATGAAACGTGTTGCTATATTCTTGTTGAAAACTCACAAAAAACATCTGGCGATTTATTAGCTCGGTTTTATGCAATTGATTTTTCTACCTTTTCTGTGATAGGAATTACAGGAACAAATGGAAAAACTACCACTGTTACGTTGTTGTATAAATTATTTTCACAATTGGGATATACCTGTGGTTTGATTTCAACGGTGCGTAATATTATTGGTGTAGAGGAAATTGAAGCAACACATACCACTCCAAATGCTGTACAATTGTTCGAATTGTTTGGTCGTATGGTAGATGCTGGATGTTCGTATTGTTTTATGGAAGTAAGCTCGCACGCAATTGACCAACAGAGAATAGCGGGAATTACGTTTCGTGGAGCTATTTTTTCTAATCTTACGCAAGATCATCTTGATTACCATAAAACGTTTGCTGAATATATTCGTGCTAAAAAATCATTTTTTGATGCTTTGCCAGAATCGGCGTTTGCTCTTACAAATAATGATGATAAAAATGGTATGGTAATGCTGCAAAATTCTCATGCACACAAATATACATATTCGTTAAAATCGTATTCTGATTTTAAAACCAAGGTGTTAGAAACACATTCTGACGGAATGTTGCTTTCTGTTGAAAAATCGGAAGTGTGGACAAATTTTTTAGGTGTGTTTAATGCATATAATATTTTGGCGGTGTATGCCACGGCAATTATTCTTGGCGAATCGCACGATGCAATATTGCAAATACTAAGCACTATAAAACCCGCCGATGGAAGAATGGAGTTTTTTAAAAGTGCAGAGGGAAAAACAGCAATTGTTGATTATGCCCACACTCCCGATGCTTTAGAAAATATTTTACGAACACTGCGTAAACAATGCTCTGATTCTATGAGACTTATTACGGTCGTTGGAGCTGGTGGAAATAGAGATAAAACAAAACGCCCTATAATGGGTAATATAGCGGCAACTTTAAGCGATATGCTAATTGTTACTGCTGATAATCCGCGTTATGAAAACCCACAAGACATTGCAAATGATATGATTGCGGGTATTGGGAGTGAATATACTGATAAGGTTTTATGTATTCTACAACGCGAAGAGGCTATTAAAACAGCCTTGATGTTGGCTAAAAAATCGGATTTAGTGGTGGTGGCTGGGAAAGGACATGAAACATACCAAGAAATTCAAGGTGTTAAACATCATTTTGATGATAGAGAGGTAATTAAAAAAATATTTAATTTATAGTAGTTATGTTGTATTATTTATTTTCCTTACTGAAAGATTATATACCCGGAGCAGGGGTGTTCGAATATATTTCGTTCCGCTCGGGTGCTGCATTTATCACTTCTTTGTTGATTTCAATTTATTTTGGAAAGTATGTAATTCAATATTTACAGAAAAAGCAAATTGGTGAAATTGTACGTGATTTAGGACTTGAAGGACAAATGCAAAAAAAAGGTACTCCTACCATGGGTGGAATACTTATAATTCTTGCAATTCTTATTCCTACGCTTTTGTTCGCAAAATTAACGAATGTGTACATTTTGCTTATGTTGTTTACTACTGTTTGGTTTGGTACGCTTGGGTTTATTGACGATTATATTAAGGTGTTTAAAAAAAATAAAGAAGGTATGCCCGGAAAATATAAAATTTTGGGACAAATAGTGTTGGGATTAATTGTGGGATTGACGCTTTATTTTCATAATGATGTTGTTATTGTGCAAAATGCAAAATCTGTAATTGCAATTGAACAGGAAACGCAATTTACTGACGATTCGGAAATAACAATTACGGAAAAATTTGGCGAAAAATCTACAAAAACTACAATTCCGTTTTTTAAAAATAATGAATTTGATTATAAATATTTTGTGTCTTTTCTTGGAAAACACGCTCAATCGTGTGGATGGGCCGTGTTTGTGCTGTTTGTTGTGCTCATTACTACTGCGGTTTCTAATGGGGTTAATTTAACTGATGGACTTGATGGATTGGCAACGGGTTCTTCTGCAATTGTGGGGGTGGTGCTCGGAATCCTTGCGTATGTGTCGGGTAATTTTATTTATGCCGATTATCTTAATATTATGTATATCCCTCATTCGGGCGAGCTGGTTGTGTTTGCTGCCGGATTTATTGGTGCAACAATTGGATTTTGGTGGTACAATTCATATCCTGCCCAAGTGTTTATGGGAGATACAGGTAGCTTAACATTAGGTGGAATTATTGCAGTGTTTGCAATTCTTATTCGTAAAGAATTGCTTATACCTATTTTATGTGGTGTGTTCCTTATAGAAAGCCTTTCGGTGATTCTACAAGTAACATACTTTAAACATACAAAAAGAAAATTTGGCGAAGGAAAACGAATTTTCCTTATGTCACCACTTCATCACCATTATCAGAAAAAAGGTATGCCCGAAGCAAAAATTGTTGCTCGATTCTGGATTATTGGTTTAATACTCGCAGCAGCTACGCTTATAACTCTTAAAATTAGATAAAATGAACCGTGTGCAAAAAAAAATAGTTGTTTTAGGAGGCGGCGAAAGTGGCGTTGGAGCTGCTATTTTGGCAAAACAAAAAGGTTATAAAGTGTTTGTGTCTGATAGCGGTTTGTTAAAACAAGAATATAAAGAAAAGTTGCAATTTTATTGCATTGAATTTGAAGAGGGAAAGCATTCAATTGCACGAATTACTGGTGCTGATGAAATAATTAAAAGTCCTGGAATCCCAGATTCTACATCAATTATTCTTGCAGCTCATGCACTTGAAATTCCTGTTATTTCTGAATTAGAGTTCGCACGCCGCTACACACAAGCTAAACTAATTTGCATTACTGGAAGTAATGGAAAAACTACAACAGCTTTGCTTTTGTATCATATTTTAAAACAAGCTAATTTAAATGTGGGCTTAGCTGGTAATGTGGGCAGAAGTTTTGCAATGCAAGTGGCTCACGAAAACTTTGATTTTTTTGTGCTTGAAATTAGCAGTTTTCAACTTGATTCAATGTATGATTTTAGGGCAGATATTGCTATTCTTTTAAATATTACACCCGACCATTTGGATAGATATGAATATGAATTTCAAAATTATGTTAATTCAAAATTTAGAATCCTTCAAAACATGAAACAATCTGATTGTTTTATTTATTCAAATGATGATAAAGTATTGATTCGAGAAATACAAAAACGGCTTGTAGTTCCTAAAACCTTTTCTTATACAACATCTTCAAACTCAAATAATAATGGGTTTTTAGATGACAATAATATTATTATTCAAGTACCCGAAAAAGAAACATGTACCATAACTTTAAATACTATGTTATTACAAGGAAAACACAATTATGCTAATACGATGGCAGCTGCTATTTCAGCAAAAGTTATTGATATTAAAAATGAAACTATTCGCGAAAGTCTTGCCTTGTTTCAAGGTGTAGAACATCGACTCGAAAAAATTCCCTTTACAATAAAAGGAGTGGAATTTATAAATGATTCGAAAGCAACGAATGTAAATTCTACATGGTATGCTCTCGAAAGTATGGACGATGAGGTGGTGTGGATTGCGGGAGGAGTTGATAAGGGTAACGATTATTCTTCGCTTATAGAACTTGCTCGCACTAAGGTTAAAGCACTTATTTGTTTAGGACTTGATAACAAAAAATTGCTTAAAAGTTTTCGTGATGTCGTTCCTGTAATTGTTGAAACGTATTCTATGAAAGATGCAGTTTCTCAAGCATATAAACAAGCAGGAAAAGATAGCACTGTATTGCTTTCGCCTGCGTGTGCAAGTTTCGATTTATTCGAAAATTATGTTGATAGAGGTAATCAATTTAAACAGGAGGTAAGAAATTTATGACAGTATCCAACATCATACAGTTTTTTAAAACAGAATTTAAAGGCGATAAAATTGTGTGGAGAATTTTATTCTTTTTATCTGTTATTTCTCTTGTTGCGGTGTATGGGTCAATAAGTTTAATAGCAATAAAAGGTGGCGAAAACTATACAACTTCGTTTTTAATAAAACAAGCACTTATTTTAATTGTTGGTATTGCTATTGCTTATTTTGTGCATAAAATTAATTATGTATTTATATACAAGATAACAAATCTGTTACTTCTTGTTTCTATTGTATTTATGGCACTTACGTTTAGTAGTGCATTTGGAGTTGATACAAATAATGCGGTTCGATGGATTCAACTTCCCGGTATTGGTATTCGGTTTCAACCAAGTGAATTTGCCAAACTTGCATTAATTATTTACGTTGTTAAAACCTTGTCGGTGCACCAACAAAATCTACACGACCCCAAAAAAGCTCTTTATCCTATTCTGGGCGTTACGGCTATTATAAGTGGTATGGTGTTGGTTTCAAATTTTTCTACTGCTGTGTTAATTATAATTACTGTTTTTGTGTTGTTAATACTTGGTAGAGTGCCTATTGTTCAGCTTTTAAAACTTATGGGAATTGGTGTAGGAGTGCTGCTTGTGATGGGGGTAATTATTATAAAAAGTCCTCATGTTTTTAAACGAGGACTTACGTGGCAAAATAGATTGGTGAGTTTTGTGCCTGCCTTAACTCCCTATACTTCTGGGTATGATGCGTCTAAAGATTTAATCTCAAAAGTAGATAACCACCAAGTTAATCAAGCTAAAATTGCTATTGCCGAAGGGGGAATACTGGGCAAAGGTTCTGGAAATAGTAACCAAAAATATCGGCTTTCGCAGGCGTATTGTGATTTTATTTATGCAATTATTATTGAAGATTACGGACTTATAGGTGGGGTGGCAATCATCCTTTTATATTTAGTATTACTGTTTAGAGCAGGAGTTATTGTGCGTAAATGCGATTATACATTTCCTGCTTTATTGGTAATTGGACTTACGTTTAGTTTGGTGTTTCAAGCTTTTGTGCATATGGGAGTTGCTGTTAATTTATTACCTGCAACAGGGCAACCAATGCCTATTGTAAGTCATGGCGCTTCTTCTTTACTCACTACCAGTATTTCTTTTGGTATTATTCTCGGGGTGAGTAGAAAAATTGATGAGGATTCTAAACAAAAAAACAAACAAGAAAATGAAAGTGATAATTAGTGGTGGTGGCACCGGTGGACATATTTTTCCTGCGGTTTCTATAGCAGAGGAATTAAAAAGGCGAAACCCCTCGGTTGATATTCTTTTTGTGGGAGCTGAAAATAGAATGGAAATGGAAAAAATTCCTGTCTTGGGATATTCTATTATTGGTTTGCCAATTCAAGGATTTTACCGAAAAATTACATTGAAAAATATTAAAACTCTTGTTAATGTACTGCGAAGTGTGCGTATGGCAAAAAAAATAATTCGAGATTTTAACCCGAATATTGTAATTGGTGTTGGTGGATACGCAAGCGGTCCGGTGTTATTTGCTGCCCAAAAAATGGAAGTGCCTACGCTTATTCAAGAACAAAATTCATATGCGGGTATCACAAATAAAATTTTGGCAAAACGTGTAAAAAAAGTGTGTGTCGCATATGATGACATGGATCGCTTTTTTAGAGCTGAAACTATTGTGTTTACTGGAAATCCTATTCGTCCGCAAATTCAAAATATACAGTGCACAAAACAACAGGCATATGAACATTTTGCACTTGATGCTCACAAAAAAACAATATTACTTGTGGGCGGAAGTCTGGGGGCACGCACCTTAAATCAATGTGTGTTGTCGGCAATGGAACGCATACAAAATGCTGGAATACAAATTATTTGGCAAACTGGCAAACTATTTTATGAAACGGCACACGAACAGGCTCGTGCGTTTGATGCGGTTCATGTGCATGAATTTATAAAAGATATGGATGTTGCCTATACGGCTGCTGATATTATTATTTCTCGTGCCGGGGCTGGTACAATTTCTGAATTGTGTGTGGTTGGAAAACCAACAATTTTGGTGCCTTCTCCTAATGTGAGTGAAGATCATCAAACTAAAAATGCACAAGCTCTTGTTGTGAAAAATGCTGCTGTTATGATTTCTGATGCTGATGCACCTGAGCATTTATTTGAACGTGCATTTGAATTGTTGAATAATGAACAGGAATTGAGTCTGTTGGCACGCAATTGTAAGAATTTGGCTATTCCAAATGCTGCTGAATTAATTGGTAACGAAATACAAAAACTTATGTAAGATTATGCAAGGTCTATATACATATTATTTTTTTATTGGTATTGGAGGTATTGGAATGAGTGCCCTTGCTCGCTATTTTGTTCGCAAAGGTGCACAGGTATTTGGATATGATAAAACACCTACAAAACTTACAAAAGCTTTGGAATTGGAAAACATCACTATTGTGTATTCCGACTCTGTTGAAGCTATTCCTGAGCAAATTAAAAATAATATGCTTACAAGTTTAATTGTATATACACCTGCAATTCCCGAAACGCATGTGGGATTACAGTTCCTAAAAACAAATGGATTTGTATGCGAAAAACGTGCAAAAGTTCTGGGACGAATTTGCAATAACGCATATGGTATTGCAATTGCTGGAACACACGGAAAAACATCAATAACTACCTGCACAACCTATATTATGCACCATTCGCATCTTGGTTGTACTGGCTTTTTGGGGGGCATTTCAAAAAACTTTAAAACTAATTTTATTTATTCGCCAACAAGTAATTATGTTGTTGTTGAGGCTGATGAATATGATCGCTCTTTTCATAATTTATATCCACATACAGCACTTGTGTCTTCAATGGATTCTGATCATTTAGATGTTTATTCTACGCATGCCGAAGTGATAATTTCGTTTTATGAATTTGTTTCACATAGTAAAGAATCGGGGATTTTTATTCATAAATATGGACTTGATTTTACTCCTTTGTATCATCAGGTATCCGAAAAAAATATTCAGTTATATACGTATCATGTAACTGATTCAAAAGCTGATTTTTATGCAGAACGTATATCTATAATTAACCAAGGATACGAGCTTGATGTGGTTACGCCATGGGAAACAATTAAAAACATACAGATTTTTACACCCGGCAAAATTACTATCGAAAATGCTATTGCGGCAATTGCTATTTCGCGTGCAAATGGTGTTACTCCTGAAGAAATTATTGCTGCTTTGTCAACGTTTCGTGGTGTGGAACGCCGCCTTGATGTGCATGTGGCAAATCAAACATGTGTGTATATCGACGATTATGCGCATCACCCTGAGGAACTGCGGGCTGCAATATCATCTATTAAAGAATTATATGAAGGAAAAAAAGTTTTAGGTGTATTTCAACCGCATTTATTTAGTAGAACGCAAGATTTTGCTGCGGAATTTGCACAAAGTCTTTCGCTCTTAGATGAGGTGGTGTTGCTCGATATTTATCCTGCTCGTGAAAAACCAATTGAAGGAATTACATCGCATATAATTTTAAAGGATATTGCAATCCCACATAAATCAATATGTTCAAAACAAGAACTTGTAAATGTATTGGCAAAAAAACAATTTGATGTGCTTGTAACAATGGGAGCCGGTGATATTGATACGCTTATTGAACCCTTAACAAAAATGTGTGAAGAAAGATGAAACAGAAATTATCATACATATCGTTTGTTTTGATTGCGATTGCAGCAATTGTTGGTTTAAGTTTTTCTGGAAATGAACAGCGTGCTATGCTATGCTCTGGAATTGATATACATATACAACAAGGAGATGATAATCATCAATTTATTACTGTTGATGATGTAAAGCATAGTATTGCTAAATATATAGATTCAATTCAATATAAATATGTGCGTTCTATTGCGGTTTTTGATATTGAACAAAAACTTACAAATCACCCGTTAATTCGTTCGTGCAATGTGTTTGTTGATGTGCATGGACAACTTAAAATTGATATAGAACAACGCACGCCAATTATTAGAATTGAATCAATGTATGATAGTTTTTATATTGATGAATACGGACGACTTATGCCTTTGTCTGAAAATTATACGGCTCGAACAATTGTGGCAAACGGAGCTATTACCAATGGATATAGAGATAAATATAATGTGTTGCTTCAAAAAGATAATCAAGCATTGTTGCTTAAAAAATTATATGTATTAGCACAAAAAATTCAAAATGATTCTTTGTTACATCCTCTTATTGAGCAAATTTATGTGAAAAACGAAAGTGATTTTCTTTTAATAAGTAAGGTAGGGCCGCCTATTATAGAAATTGCCGACATTGATAATTTAGAATATAAATGTAAAAATCTTAAAGCGTTTTATCATTCAAAAAAAGCTCGAGAACATTGGGGACAATATCATAAAATCTCACTCAAATTTAAAAATCAAATTATTTGTACAAAACATTAAATATCGCACTATTATGGAGTACACAGAAAACAAAACACAAACAAACATTGACAAAAGTCGAACATTTTCGGCTATTGACATTGGAACAACAAAAATTGTTGCATTAACAGGATATGTTGACGAAAAAGGTGAAATTACTGTTCTTGGTAAAGGACATGCACCTTCTATGGGCATTAATCGGGGCGAGGTTATTAATTTAGAAAATTCTGTAAAGGCTATTAAACTTGCTGTTGAAAAAGCAACTGCCGAAGCGGGATTTTTTAATAAACGCGTACTGGTTGGTATTGCCGGAAAACATATTCATTCTACACAAAACCGTTGGTTTATTAATAGAGAAAATACCGATATTCCTATTGAGGAAAAAGAAATAGAAATGCTTAAACGTGATAATCGTCATGTGAATCTTGAAGCTGATGAGGAAATTGTGCATGCAATTCCCCAAACGTTTCGTATTGATAATGAGCACGAAGTGGTTGACCCAATTGGTATGAACGGGCGGCGTATTGAGGCGAATTTTCATATTGTTATTGGTAAAGGAATAGCAATAAAATATATTCGAAATGCAATTCAACGTGCGGGACTTGAGGTAGAAGAGATTATGCTTGAGCCAATTGCTTCGGCAAAATCAACGCTTACCGATGAGGAACGAAATATTGGCGTTGCAATTATTGATGTTGGAGGTGGTACAACTGATGTGGCTATTTATCATAATAATATTGTGCAGTTTACTGAAGTTATTCCTTTTGGCGGAAATGCAATAACAGCCGATATAAGCGAAGGTTGCCAAATTCTATTAAAAGATGCTGAACGTTTAAAAGTTGATTATGGAAATACAATTCAGGATTATGCTAAAGAAAATGCATATGTAAGTGTACCAGGCATAAATGGTCGCCCGCCTAAAGAAATTTCTGTGAAACATTTAAGTGGTATTATACAATCACGCATGGAAGAAATTATTGATTCTGCTTTGTTTGTGATTAAAACATCGGGTTATGCAAAAAAACTTGGTGCTGGAATTGTTGTTACGGGTGGTGGTTCTTTGCTCGAGAATTTACCACAATTGCTTTCATTTAAAATTGGAATGGAATCAAAAATCGGTACACCTATAAATTATGTGCATTATATGAATCGTGCCGAATTTAATAATCCTATATACGCAACCAGTGTTGGCTTGCTTATGCGTGCTGCACAATTGTGTGTCGAAAAAAACAACTCAAAACAACAGTTCGAATCTGAACAATTGGAATCTGAAGAAAAAAAGGCAGTGTTAGAAGAAACACCGAAAGAAAAAAAGGGTTTTTTAGCAAAATATGCAGAACGGTTTTTTAATAGTGAAACCTATGCTGATACAAAAATTTAATTATTAAACGCATAAATTATGTCCGACGAATTAATGAATTTTGACTTACCTCAGCGTAAAGCAGCATCAATCAAGGTTATTGGTGTGGGAGGTGGCGGCAGTAATGCTGTCAATCATATGTATCAACTCGGAATTAAAGATGTTGATTTTATTGTGTGTAATACCGATGTGCAAGACCTTCAAAAAAGTCCTGTGCCTGTTAAAGTGCAAATTGGTGATGGCTTAACTGGTGGGCGAGGAGCAGGGAGTAATCCTGAAGTGGGCGAAAATGCTGCAAAAGAAAGTACTGCCGAATTGGAAAAACTACTTTCTGATGATACACAAATGGTATTTATAACTGCGGGAATGGGCGGAGGAACAGGAACAGGTGCCGCTCCGGTTATTGCCGATATTTCTAAAAATTTGGGCGTGCTTACTGTTGGTATTGTTACTATTCCTTTTGAATTTGAAGGGAGAAAACGATATGAATATGCGTTGAGAGGTATTGAGGCTTTAAGTCAAAATGTGGATTCAATGCTTATTATAAATAATGAAACATTACGCGAAAAATTTGGAAACCTAAAAATTACTGAGGCATTTGCAAAAGCTGATGATGTGTTAACAATTGCAGCAAAGGGTATTGCCGAAATAATTACCGTAAATGGTGTTATTAATGTGGATTTTGAAGATGTACGAACTGTAATGAAAGATAGCGGCGTGTCTATTATGGCTTCGGGAAGTGCTTCGGGCGAAAATAGAGCATTTGAGGCAATTGAGGAAACGCTCGATTCTCCTTTGCTAAACAAGGCGGATATTCGAGGTGCAAAAAATATTTTGCTGAATTTTACGTCTGGTAAAAATGAAATTACTATGGACGAAATTACTATAGTAACAAATTATATTATTCAAAAAGCCGAACGCGATGTGAATATTATTTGGGGATATGTGAAAAATGAAGAACTTGATGACGAAATAGGCGTAACGCTTATTGCTACTGGTTTTGAAATGAACAGTATGCCTGAGTTTAAAGCAAAAGCACCTATTACAATAAATGAATTAGGAAAAAAATCATCAAATCAAATTGTCGAAAATAAAATTGTAAGTACGCTTGCGGTTGATGAACCTCGACCACTTCAAACGGAAATTAATTGGGAGCAAAACTCTCCAATTCAAGCAGTTCCACAACAAAAAATTCGATTAATGAATGATGATAGTATGTTTAAAGGAAAATTGCACGATGAACCTCAATCTGACCAAACTACTGTTGCCTTTGATTATGAGAAGGTTAGAAAAATGGATGATATAACGCAATTCGAAAAAGAACCAGCGTATTTACGAAAAAAACGTGCAAATAATCCTCAAAATGATGAGGAGGAAGTTTCTGAAAATCCTGATTATTCAAAGCCTTCGCGTTTTTCTATAGATGAAAATGCTGAGGGAATTTATTTGTCGGATAATAACAAATATCTCGACCATAATGCTGATTAAAAATTTTTAGTGCGGATATATGCGTTAATTAAGACTCAAGAGATTTACGTTTCTTGGGTCTTTTTTTTCCAATGTGTCCATTGTAATGTAGTAAATTAATTTGTCTAAAAAACTCTGACATCTTTGGCGTGAAAGTAGCCTATTATACATTGTTTCCCAAAATCCTAAAAGTTCAATTGTATTTCGATTTCTCATCCAATTCTGAATAATAGTATCTGTATGTGTAGGATTTTTATGACGAGCTATATCTGTTAGAGAAATAAAATCATTGCTATTATCTTCATATAAGATAATTTCAACACCTTGCACTTGTATCTTTTTATTTTTCGCCATAATATTTACAAAAACGTGTAACTGCTTAAAAAAACCAATTAATTAACAACCACTTTTTTTTATTTACAAGACTTACAAAGGTAAGGTAATTTTGGCGGTATGGGATAAAAAAGTTTTTAGTATTTTTCACAGTTTTTAAATTACAAATATACTCTTATTTGACTGTCTTAATTTTGGGGAGTATTATAGGCGTTAGTATAGGTAGCCATAAGGTTGCCTTGGGCATCTCGCACATAATAAGTGCTGTGCGTAGCGGAGTTTTTCGGTATTACGTGTTTGGCTATTCTGTTACCCATGGCATCGTAGATATTATTATAGGTTTATTTTATCTTTATAGTGTCAGGATTTTGTCGGCAATCCCAAATTGAATGTACGATAATTTTTTCTTGTGTTATTTCGTAAAATAAGATAAAATTATCAATATTAAGTCCTCTAATTGATTCAAAATCAGTAAGAACACCAATTTCGGGTTGGGTAACTAATAATTTTGTTTGTTTCTGCAACTTAGCGTAAAGTTTTTTAGAGTAAGATTTACTTTTATTTCTTTTTGTGTAAAAATCAAGTATTTCAAATAACCGTATTGTTGCTTTATGAGACCAAATAACTACGCGTTTTCCCATTCTTTGTATTTTATATTAAGCTGATTTTCAGTATAATACAAGCCGTTTTCAATGTCTTTTTTAGAATCGTTAATTTCGTTCTTTTGTTGCGAAGTTAAGGTTATTGTTTGACTTTTAGTTTCAACAATAGTTTTTAATGCATTCAAAAATGATTCATCATTAATTTCAGCTATTCTATGAAACAAAAACTGTTTTAACTCTATTGTAGTCATTGCATTTTTTTGTAAATATACTAAATCTTATCTTAATTTTCAATACCGTGCGTTTTTATATTTATACTTTTTTTAAAAACATTTTACATTTTCTTGCGTGGGGGTTCTTTATGTAGGCATTTTGCATAAACCCAACCTTTCGTAAAGTTTCCTCCCCTCATTGCTCCGTAATCATAATAACTTACGACCTTTGCTAATAAACTATCTTTAGAAAATCCTATTACATAAACAGGCTCGCATTGAGGGAGAGTTTTCAGAGGAAAGTTAAAGATTGGGTTTTCTCCTTTTCCGTCTGTAAATATTCTTACTTTAATATTAACACCATAAGTTTCTTGAGCATATTTCACATATTTAGAACATTACCGTAACAATCGGTATAAAACTACCAAAATGTAAATTCTTTTTGTAAAACCTTTAAAATATCTAATTGATTTTTTATATCCAAGATTTTTTCTTGTGTCCATCCAATATTATCTTTTTCAGTTATTTGAATTATATATTTTCCATTTTTAAACAATTCTAATGTCCAGTATTTTCCGAATTGACCATATTGTCTTTTATAGTACCTATAGTTTAAATCCGATATTTTAATTATTATGCACTTATTATGAAAGTATCTATAATAATAATTAATTTTAACACTGTCGTTTGCAAAATTTAAACTATAGACAAGATAATTTCTTTTTGAAAAAAATAATATAATAATTATGGGCATAAATATTATTTCTAATAATAAAAATGCAAAGAATAAATTAAAATTTCCATAATTCAGCATTAATCCAAATAACAATGAACAAATAATAATTAGTTGATATACTATTAAATTCCTAATAGACATCCAAATCCTCTTATTTATTGATATATTTTCTAAATCTATTTTGAATAGCATATTTATAAACTAATTGTATCTCCTGCTTTAATAAAATCGGCATCTTGAATGTTATTTTGAAATGTAAATATAGGGAATTTCTCGTACTATTTCTTTTGTCTTGATATAAAAAAATCAATAAAACACTGTCCTAATTTTGGGGAGTATTTCAGGGGTTAGGTATCTGAAAATTCTATTTTAACAAAAAAATCTCTTCCTTCAGCATAATGCAATAATTCTTTTTTGTGAAATCTACCGATAATTAATGCTGGATGCGTATTAAACGTTTGAGCAAATTTTTGAATGTTTTCTATAGTTAAAGGGTTAGTACTTAATACCTCCCTTTCTTCTTCTTTTGAAAATGTCCATTCTATAGCAAAATTATTTGCCTCTTCTTCTTTTTGAAAATCTGTTTCTGAGTATTCAATTTCCTCTAAAAAAATATCTTTTTTACCATGCAATATAATATGTCCTGCTTCGTGAAAAAAAGTGAACCAAAAACGATCATTTACTTTATACCTACCTGTTAATTGAATTAAAGGATTGTCGCCAATCCAACGGGTAGCACCACTTAAAGGTGCCTTTTTAACACAAGGCGTGTGAACTACTTTTACCCCACAAGTCAAACATAATTGTTGTAATTGTTCAAAAAAATCGTCGGGTTGTTTCGCCATTATGGTTTTAATATCTTTCAACGTTTCTTTAAATTTAGCTTCTGAATATGCCCCACAATGTAACTTTTTTGCTTGTATTTCGCCCTGTCTTATCCAAGCAGATATAGCGTGTGGCTCTTTGGTGTGTGCTAAGGATATTCGAAATGCTACTTTTAACTGCTGATTAAAGAAATAATCTTCCCAAGCATTAGGAGAGCTTACGCCAAAAAAATGTAGCAGTTCTGTTATTTTTTCCTCCGACTTTGATTTCGAACTAATCCAACCTAATTTAACCATATCGGCAATAGGGAAATGCTTTGCCCAATTTTCTGCTTCTTTAATAGCTAATGCTCTTTTTTCTCGAGCTTTATACTCATCATAACGAAATTGCTTCTTTAACCAAAAGTTGGCAGGTATTTTTAATACACTTTCAAAAAGAACAGCCATCTCAGAAGTTAATGAGCTATCACCTTTTATTATTGCAATAATTGTTTTTTCGGGTTTTCCTGTTCGGACAGCAAACTCCTTTGGACCCATTGTTAGTTCGCGTAACTTTTCAGCTAAAGTTTCACCTGGGTGAAAAACAATATCTGGTTTGAATTGATTAATGGTAGTCATAATTATTACTTTTTTAATGATAATTAACTATTTCTATAATCTCTACTCCTACAATTTCAATCCAAATAAATTGACCATCGGCGTTTGTAGGAATAGGTTTTTCTTGTGGTATAAATATTAAACGATAAGGTTGATCAAGCTCACAAGCCCATTGTCCTTTTCTATTGCCAGACAATTCATGAAAATTACCTGGAAGATATCTCACATTTTCAAGATTTTCTGCATCTAAAAGGTCGTTAAGTCTTTTTAAATATAACTTTCCTCTTATTTTCCCAAGCTCTTTCAAGCATTTTCGGCTATCATTCGCTAATTTTTCTAACTTCTTATATTTGAATTTTATATCCACTACAAAGATAGTTGTTTTTTTATTTTAATTTACACTAAATGTAAGTTATTTTTTTATAATTTTTATTTTCTGTTTTTCGATTTTGCAATAAAGCATCGCACACATAGTAGGTGCTTTGCATGGCGGAGTTTTTCGGTATTACGTGTTTGGCTATTCTGTTACCCATGGCACTGTATTCAAATTCTATATCTGGTTTGTTTGAACTTTCTGTTCGCTTCAAATATACTACTTCCCTCGATACGTGCCAACGTATTTCTTCGGTTTCTTCCTGGCAAAATTCTGCATGTTTGTTAATTGACTATATCCAGACAAAAGCAATTTTGTATTATTCCTCAGGAATTGCTTCTTTAATCCCGAAGGGGGAGCTTACATTCCAAAAATTTAAGCGTTTTTTTACGTAGAACTGACATAAATTTAATGTATTTTTGATATTTCAACTCCTAATAGTATATATATGAATTATATTCTCTTTGATTCTCTAAGCTGGAACGATCTAAAACCGCTCACTTTTACGCGTCCAATTGCGGAGTTGCGATGCGGAATTCTTACAATTCGCGAAAAGTGGAATTTGTATTTGAAAACGGAATGTTCGTATAAAACGCAGGCGTATTTGCAGCAAAAATTCCCACTGCATCTGCAAAATAATAATGTGTATATTAACGCACAATGTTTACCAAATGCTTCGCTAATTGCCGAAATACGTGCTCTTGATATCAACAGTGTGTTAATGCAAAATGATACTGTTATTGCGCTGGCGTGTACAGGTGAGTTTCCTGAAAATGTTGATAATTTTACGCATATTCAAACAAAATCAGAATGTGCTCAAATTCTTTTTCCTTGGCATATTTTTTTGCTGAATACATCTGAAATAGAATCTGATTTTGAGCTGCTTACAAAGGGACGAACATCGCAAGTTCTGTCTGAAACAAATAGAGTTATTGCGCCGCATAATATTTTTGTTGAAAAAGGTGCTTCTGTTGAATGTGCAACTTTAAATGCACAAACAGGTAAAATGTATATTGGTGCAAATGCACAGATTATGGAAGGGGCACTTATTCGCGGTCCGTTTGCTTTGTGCGAACATTCTTCTATTAAAATGGGTGCGAAAATATACGAAGGAACAACTATTGGTCCGCATTCAAAAGTGGGAGGTGAGGTGCAAAATTCTGTGATTTTTGGATATTCAAATAAAGGACATGATGGGTATCTTGGCAATTCTGTGATAGGTGAATGGTGTAATTTGGGTGCCGATACAAATAATTCCAATCTTAAAAATGATTATTCTGAGGTAAAAGTATGGAATTATACTACGCAGCGATTTAAAAAAACGGGTTTGCAATTTTGTGGACTTATTATGGGTGATTATTCTAAATCGGCTATTAATACTATGTTTAACACCGGAACGGTTGTGGGAGTGAGTGCAAATGTGTTTGGTGCAGGTTTTCCTCGAAATTTTACTCCATCTTTTTCATGGGGTGGACCGCATGGATTGGACGTATATCCGCTTGCAAAAAGTGTTGCTACTGCTCAAAGGGTGTTTGAACGTAGAGGAAAAATATTTTCGCAGATAGATAATGACATTTTAGCATATATTTTTGCAGAAACAGAACAATTTCGTCGATTTTAACAGCCGTTTTGCTTTGGCATAGCTATTGCCTTTGTACTATCTGATTTTTTTAATATAAAAACATGACAAATTGACGACACTATGGATGATTCGCAAAAAAATTCTTTATCAAATACTTTATACCTCGATATGATTGGCGGAGATTCGGAAATAATTCCTTTATTTTCTGAAGATGATAATTTAGATTTTAATACAATTTCGGTTCCGGAATCATTGCCTATATTACCACTTAAAAATGCAGCTCTTTTTCCTGGCATTGTTATGCCAATTACGGTGGGCCGAGAAAAATCGATCCAACTTATTCGCGATTATAATAAAAAGTCTAAAATAATTGGAACGGCAACGCAAACTAATCCTCTTGTAGAAGATCCTATACGCTCTGATTTATATGACACGGCAACAATAGCTCAAATTGTACGTATTCTCGAAATGCCTGATGGTACCACAACTGTTATTTTACAAGGAATGGGAAGAATTTCTATTCACGAGCAAATTCATACAGAACCATACCTTTTTTGTAGAACAGAAATTAAAAAAGATATTAAATCTGAAATTGATGAGGAGTTTTCTGCAATTTTGGCTACGCTTAAAGATATGGCTCTGAAAGTTATAAAATTGTCTGTGAACATTCCAAAAGAAATAACGTTTGCTATTAAAAATATTAATAATCCGCTTTTTCTTATAAATTTTATAGGAGCAAATACCGAAATTGCACTCGATCAAAAATTGGAATTGTTAGGGGTAGATGTGGTTAAAGACAGAGCTACATTACTTATGCAGTTTCTTGCACAGCAAATACAAATGCTTGAAGTGAGAAAAGAAATTTTATTGAAAACGCGAAAAGATATTGACCAACAGCAACGCGATTTTTTTCTGCATCAACAAATTAAACAAATTCAAAGCGAACTTGGCGAAACCTCTATAGAGCAGGAAATTCAAGAAATTCGAGAAAAAGCTGAATCAAAAAAATGGTCAAAAGACATACAAAAACATTTTAATAAAGAACTCGATAAACTTTCGAGAATGAATGCACAAGCTGCCGAACATTCGGTGCAATATAATTATGTGCAAACACTTTTAGAACTTCCATGGGGCGAGTATTCTGAGGATAATTTTGATTTGGAACATGCACAGCAAATTCTTGATGATGACCATTATGGACTCGAAAAAGTAAAAGATAGAATTATTGAGCATCTTGCGGTGCTTAAATTAAAGGGAGATTTTAAATCGCCTATTCTTTGTTTGTACGGACCTCCGGGAGTGGGTAAAACCTCGCTTGGAAAATCTATTGCTCGTGCTCTTAATCGTAAATATTGCCGCATTTCTCTCGGTGGATTGCACGATGAATCGGAAATTCGAGGACATAGAAAAACGTATATAGGTGCTATGCCCGGACGAATTATTCAAAATTTTAAAAAAGTCCAAACCTCAAATCCTGTGTTTGTTTTAGATGAAATTGATAAGGTGGGTAAGGATTTTAGGGGCGACCCAGAATCGGCTTTGTTAGAGGTGTTAGACCCTGAGCAAAACAACTCGTTTTATGACAATTATTTAGAGCTTGATTATGACTTGTCTAAAGTTATGTTTATTGCAACGGCAAATAATGTGTCTAATATTAGTTCTGCACTTCGTGATAGAATGGAATTAATTGATGTTTCGGGATATATTATAGAGGAAAAAGTGGAAATTGCTCGCAGGCATCTTATTCCAAAACAACTTGAAAATCATGGGCTACAAGCTGAAAACACCTTGGTTTTTCCCGAAAATGTGATTGAATATATTGTTTCAAATTATACGCGCGAATCGGGAGTTCGTACACTCGACAAAAAAATTGCAAGTATTGTGCGTGCAACTGCAAAAAAACTTGTGATGAATCAAACATTTTCTCAAACTTTGAGTGTTGAAGATGTGCAAGAAATCCTTGGTCCCGAACAGTTTTCGCCCGATATGTATCAAGGAAATGAAACCCATGGCGTGGTTACTGGTTTGGCGTGGACAGCAGCAGGGGGCGATATTTTATTTATAGAAACGAGTTTAAGTCAAGGGAAAGGCAATCTTACACTTACTGGAAATTTGGGTAATGTAATGAAAGAATCTGCCACAATTGCATTAGAATACACAAAAGCACATGCACAACAATTTGGTATAAAACCCGAAATTTTTGAAACTACAAATGTTCATATTCATGTGCCCGAAGGTGCTATTCCTAAAGACGGTCCTTCGGCTGGTATTACTATGGCTACTTCAATTGTGAGTGCATTTACAAAGCGTAAGGTAAAAGAAAGAATTGCTATGACAGGCGAAATTACGCTGCGTGGTAAAATATTGCCTGTTGGTGGTATTAAAGAAAAAATTCTTGCGGCAAAACGTGCTGGTATTCACGAAATTATTTTGTGTGCCGATAATAAGAAAAATGTAGATGATATTGCACCAAAATATCTTGAAGGTCTAAAGTTTACTTATTTGTCAACTATTCATGAAGTTATTGATGTAGCATTGCTTAAAAATACTAAGAAATCGTAAATTATTCTGTTTTATTTGCAAAATAATGTGTTATAATACCTGCTTTTGAATTGCCTATTACATCTGCAATTTCTTGGAATTGTGCGTGTTTTATATTTTGAATAGACTTAAATGTGCTTAGCAATAGTTCTGCTGTTTTTATGCCAATACCCGGAATAGTGGTTAGTTCACTTTGTATAAAATGTTTTGAACGTTGATTTCTATGATGCGTTATGCCAAATCTATGGGCTTCGTCTCGCATGCGTTGTATGAGTTTTAACGATTCGCTTGTTTTATCTAAATAGATTGGAACAGAATCGTTTGGAACATATATTTCTTCGAGTCGTTCTGCAATGCCAATAAGCTGTACCGTATGATAAATGTTAAGTTCTTTAAAAATTTTTACCGCACTGCTCAATTGTCCCTTGCCGCCATCAACAATAACTAATTGTGGAAGTTCTTGATTTTCTGCAATTAACCGTGTGTATCTACGGCGAATAACCTCTTCCATAGAGGCAAAATCATTTGGTCCTGTAACTGTTTTAATATTAAAATGACGATAATCTTGTTTGCTTGGTTTTGCTTGTTTAAACACCACGCACGCCGCCACAGGAAACGCTCCTTGAATATTTGAATTGTCAAAACATTCTATGTGATTTGGCATCATAGGAAGCTGTAAATCATATTTGAGAGTTTCTAAAATTCGTTTTGCATGTCGTTCAGGATCAACTCGTTTTAAGTTTTTAAGTTGTTCTAATTTGAAATATTTTGCATTTCGTTCAGAAAGTTCAAGAAGTTGCTTTTTTTCGCCTCGTTGCGGTGTAAAAAAATTAATATCGTTTAAGGTAAAATCAGGCTTAAACGGTACAATAATTTCGCGTGCAGTACTTGGGATTTTTTGTCGTATTTCGGTAATTGCAATACCTAAAAGTTCTTCGGGAGATTCATGTAATTGTTTCTTAATTTCAATAGTGTGCACTTGTATCACCGCACCGTTTATTACCTTTAAAAAATTCACAAATGCAGTATCCACATCATCTAAAATTGAATATACATCAATATCTGTAAGAGCAGGATTTACAACAGTTGATTTACTTTGATATTTTTCTAATAGGGCGATTTTATTTTGTATGTGTGCTGCTTCTTCAAATTGTAATAAATCAACACAGTTTTGTAATTTTGAACGTAAAACCTTTAGAATTTCTATAGTATTTCCTTTTAAAATAGTTGAAATATCGCGTATGGTTTGAGCATACGAATCCTCGGTTTGTAGCCCCACACATGGACCTTCACAATTTTTAATATGATATTCTAAACAGACTTTATATTTCCCTTTTGCAATTTCCTTTGGTGCAAGATTAAGAGAACAATTACGAATTTTATATAATTGCCGAATCATGTCCAATAAAATGCGCGACATACGAACATTTGCATACGGACCAAAATATGTAGAACCGTCTTTTTTCATTGTACGTGTGTGAAAAACACGAGGAAATGGTTCGTTTTTAATTATAATCCAAGGATATGTTTTATCGTCTTTGAGCATTACATTGTAACGTGGACGATATTTTTTAATCATATTATTTTCAAGAAGCAATGCGTCTTGTTCGCTCGAAACAACAATATGTTGAATAGAATTTATTTTTTTTACCAACACACGCGTTTTGGCATGTTCGTGTTCTTTGTTAAAATATGATGCAACACGTTTTTTTAGATTTTTTGCTTTTCCTACATATAACAGCGTATTTTTCGTATCATAAAATTGATATATTCCCGGCTTTTCGGGCAAAACCGCAACAATGTCTTTCAGTGCTAAAATATGAGAATTACTCTTGTTTTGCATCCATGTTGAGTTTATATAATTTAATATACTTTAAAAACACCTCATGAGCAGAGCTTTTGCACACAACATATCCTACATATCCATCAAGAAAACCAGCCTGAAAAAAATAGGTGCGAATAAATCTCCATAAGGGATACATAAGTATTTGAATCCAGTTGGAACGTATTCCTTTTTCAAATTTTGATTGTGCTGAAATACTCGAAAAATAGTTCATTTGTTGGCTATATTGTTCAATAGACTGAGCAGTATAATGAAGTAAATTTCCCGATAAAAATCCGAGAGATGCATGTTCTTGTAAAATAAATCTATCGTGAGGATTAGAACCGCCCCACTGTCCTTTTGTGCGATTCCATAAACGTAAACTTTTATCAGGATACCAACCGCTGTGTTTTACAGGAATTTCGCAAAAATGATTTAATCTATTAAATGCATATCCATCAAAAAGTTGCTGTTTTTTAACAAGAGCAATGTTTTCTGTAAGTTCTTCAGAAAGAGCCTCATCAGCATCAAGTGACAATACTAAATCGTGTGAACACATATCTTTTGCAAAGTTTTTTTGTTGAATATGTCCTTCAAATACATGTTCAATAAATCGAACATTAAATTGTTCACACAGAGATTTTGTAGCATCAGTTGAAAACGAGTCAACCACCACAATTTCATCGGCTATTGGCATAACCGAACGAATACATCGTTCAATATTTTTTTCTTCGTTAAACGTAATTATAGCAACCGAAAGTTTTTGCATACATCGTGATTTTTTACAAGATATACCAAAGATAGAAATTTTTCCTTTGCTACAGATTTTATCTTCTTCTTTTTGTAAAAAACACCACTTGTTTTGTACGGAAAAATACGTATGTTTGCCGCACGTTTTTATCCGCATAATAATTTAAAATATGAAAGTAACAACCAGGAAACTCGTTTTTTATATATGCATTATTTGTATGTGTATATCATTCAAAAGTTTTTCACAAATTGGCAATAGAAGTCTAACTTGTAGTTTTTCTAAATCTGACTATAAAGTTGTTTTTGATAACCGAATTAATCTTTCTTATTATTTTGCAGCATCAAGGTTTTCGCGAACAGGTGCATTTGTTAAATATCACTGGGTAACAGCAAAAAATTCTGGAACTTCTTATGCAACGAGTTTTGGCCTTGCAAATAATGTATATGTACTTCCATTTTTCGGTGTTTCACCATCAAGGTTTGGATTGTTTGTTCCAATTGATATAGGTTTTAAGACAAATATTAGAACTACTATTTCTGAATCTGACACATTTTTTTGTTATGCATATGGTTTAGGTGCTCAATTTTATTTGTTTAAAAAAACTGCTGTTTTTGGACAAATTACAAATGCTTCATTTCGTGTATGGCAACCATATTATACTGTGGGAGTAGCATTTGTATGGTGAAATAAAAATAAATAAATGTGTGCGAAATTATTTCATTGACTTAGAAATGGCGTTACATAATCAAAAAATTATATGTTTTGTAGTTAAAAATCATAATGAAGAATTAATACATTAAGATGAAAAGGTTTATAACAATAATAGCATGTATTCATTATGTTTTGATGCACTCTGTTTATAGTCAGTCAAATAGCGTTTCATTTGAGAATAGTTTTCAAATAGGCATTTCAAATATTTCTTTTAATCGTGTATATTATCTAATAATAGAAGACGATTCCCTTAATATATATTCAATACCTGATGCCGTTATTAGTTATTCCTTACATTATAATAAAAAAATGAATTCGTATATCGACTATAGTTTTAGATATGCAATTCATCCTTTACACAATTTTTCTGTTGGAAATTATATAAATATTTTACCAATATTTTTTTCAAAACCAAGTAGAATTAACTTATATGTGCCTATTCTTTTTGATTTTAATTTGGATTTGATGCAAAAAAACAAGTTTAAAATTCATGCATACACATTTGGATTAGGGACATCATTGCGTATAAAAAATCATATTGGAGTTCACTTGGAATATAAATATACTAAATCAAATATTTTAGTCTACAAACCTTACCTCCAATTTGGCGTTTCATATAATTGGGGTAAAATAAAAGATGAGTAAATAATTTATCAACGGGTATAGCACATACCCGTTGATTTTTTTTTAAGTATTTTTACTAACCCATTGTATAGTATAAAAATTCACATATTTTTGCAGCAACAAAATAAACCAAAATAAACCAAAATAAACCTTTAAATTTTTAAAAAAGATGAAACAAACAAACAAACATTATTTTGCATTAATTGCAGTAGCTTTCGTAACTTTTTTTAGTTCTTGTAATAAACAAACAGATATTGAACCGCAGTTCGAAAAATATCTTTCATTTGCATCAGTAGAAGAATACAATACTACGCTATCCAAAGTGTTAGAAATGCCTGAGGAAGAACGCCTTGCATGGGAAAAACAACAAGGATTTACCTCCTTTGTAACTGTAAGCAATGAAATGTATGAAACCGTTGCCGAAAAAGGACTTACTTTAGAGCAGTTACAACAAAAAATTGAACCACTTTCTGAATACCTTATGTTAGAGCAGGAAGAATCGGGAGATTATGTTTTATTACATGCTTTAGAAAGCACTCCTAAACGTTTTTTGTGCAATGTTAATAGGATTTTTAAAATAGAAAATACATTATATAAAGTATTTGAAGATAACATTGTAATGTGCAATGAAAAGCAATATAAAACACTACTTTCACTTAATGAAACTAATTATAGTGCAGTTATTGATGATGACTTTCAATTAATGTTTACGGAAAGTGAATTGAAAGATGACCAATACAATGTAACTTTAAATGGAATGACAATGGTTACGCCCATAAATTCTTATAGATATTTACTTGAAAGACGAAATGATAATGGTTCAAATAGAACAAGAATTAGAGTTGGATTTGATGTTACAAGAATTCAAGATAATAAATATAATTATCGTTTAACAGGACCTCTTTGGGGTGAAGCAAAACCATATAAAAGAGTTTTAGGAATTTGGTATGAAACAAACAGAACTATAAATTGTGAATTTAAAATAATTATTGATGAATATAATACAACTAATCAAGAATGGATTAGAAAACCTTATTATTATCGCCCTAATTCTCAAAATACAAAAACAATTTATTATACTTTTGATAATTTTACTGTTCATTATTACACATCTATTCCAAATCAAGAGCCAACATTTTCAACATTTTTTTATAGACGACATATTGGAGCATTAGATTGTAGAGCTAGAACTCCAGATACTGATTTTGCTGAGTTATCATATAATAATCAACTTATTAATTTTTAAAAAAAGTAATGTATGCGAATATGTATTGCTTTTTTAATTATAGTTCCGATGTGTTTATTTTCTCAAAATAATATTAATCATATTTTGGAATTGGATTATTCAAGAAGAACAGTAGATAATTCTTATTATTATACAAAAATAAGAGATTCTAGTGATTGGGGCTGGTCTGAAGAAATAACCGATTCTTTGATAGTTAACAAAATAAAATACAATACACAAACATTGTTATATTCATTTAAAATAATTGACAACATTTATATTGGATCTTTTATTGAAAGAGATAAATCAATAGATGGAATTTTGTTTGGAATTCACCAGAAAATCAACATCACACAATTATTGTTAAAGAAAAAAGAAGCACGATTAATTTTTTATTTTAATACAGGAACAGCTTTTACATTTTATAATAAAAAGTTTTCTTTTTATACGAAAAGAAATTCATTAGTATTAGAAAATTATTTTGCCAGTATTGAAACAACTTTACAAATCAGCAAACATATTGGAATGCACACAGAACTAAAATACTTTGCTGATACGTATATTGATTCGCGGCATCCGTTATTTTTACAATTCGGCATTTCATATAATTGGGGTAAAATAAAAGATGAGTAAATAATTTTATAATATGAAAAACATTTTTATATGTATAGCTTTTTTGTTCTTTGTTAAAGAAGGTGTTTCGCAAACAAATAGTGTTAATAAAATTTCTGTGCAACTTGGTTATGAATGTAGAAACATCTCTGTTATATCTACTCTTTATGATACAACTATTAACTATAAAGTAAGAAATGTTCCTATATCAGCTAACATATATTATGCAAAATATTTTGAAACGAGTTTAACATATATAATTCGTTCCCCTCTAATAATTCAACAGAAAATCCATATTACACCTTTTTTGTCAAACAAACCTATGCGATTAGGATTATATATACCTATAGGATTACAAATCCCTGTAAAACACTATTTATTAGGTCATGTTAAAAAAGAAGACAAAGTTTTGCAACATGGTTTTCGTTTTGGCTTAGGAGCTTCTTTTAATTTGAACAAAAAGTGGGGTGTGTATGGAGAATATTACATTCATCCTTCAAAACATTCTTTGTACAAACCATATTTACAATTTGGAGTATCTTATTCGTGGCATACTAAAAAACAGAAATGAATTAACTTTATGAAACAACAATTTTTTGCTGCTGTTATATACAGTGTTTTTCTCTTTTTTGCTATGGCATGCCGTACTGAGGTGCCGTATGATATTTCTGATTTTGAAAAAATACCAGTACTTAATGCTCTTTTTGAGGACGGAAAATCGGTAGGGGCACATCTGTCGTTTTCTGACAAAATGGGAAATGATACGCTTACGTCTATTAATCAGGCAGTGGTGCTCATGTTGTGCAACGGCATTATGGTAGATACGCTTGTGCACACACATGATGGTATGTATGTGAGTGATTCGGTGGTGAGTGCCGGAAATACATATAAATTGTTGGCTATTGTTGAAGGGTACGATACGCTGCGTGCAACACAAACTATTCCTTTTCCGTGTAAAATTGTGAACGCAGAGTTTATTCCTTTGGTACAGAAAAATGAAGATGGGCATCTTGCAGGATTTCGCATTACAATTGCAACACAGCCAGGCAAAATAGGATATTTTAGATTTTACATTGCCGCCAGAGATTATCGTTATGTGGGCGACAGTCTTGAACTCGGATATTTCCCTATTAATGCTCATGGGTCGGCAAACGATCCGGCATTTATAGCCGAAGGGGTGCCTTGCAATGTGGTAAGCAATGCAGGCGTTGTAAATGATAGTACGTTTACCGTTCAACTCGATTTTCAGCAGGGCAGATATTATAATACCTATAGGTTGTACAGTATATACTGCCTTACTGTAACAAAAGAATTTTATGAATACGAACGGAGTTCATACATATATAATGAGTCGCGTTATCCTGAATTTAGCTTTGGCGGTGTGTCTCCCTATAATTTGTATTCAAATGTTGAAGGGGGATATGGTGCTTTTTTATCTTTTTCTTCCCATAATACCGACACAATTCCTGTTTCAAATCATATGTCATCGTTTGCACCATTTTAAGAGTTTGTTATGAAAAAATGTAATTTTATAATTCTGTTTCTTTTACTAACGTTTCAGTTATTTGCACAACAAAAAATTGTGTGTTCGGGTGTAGTGCGTGATAAAACTACGGGAGAGGTACTTATAGCTGCCTTTGTGCAAGAAATTACTACACAAAATGCTGATTTTACTAACGAACAGGGGCGATTCTCTTTGTTTGTGAATAGTCCAGCACAATTAGAAATTTCGTATGTAGGTTACGAGCCTGTTGTAATTTCTATTGCAGCAAGGCACGATACTATTGTGCATGTGCAGTTAGAAACAAACAACACCCTTGATGTGGTACAGGTTGTAGCCATGCGCGAACATAAACCAAATGTGTCGCATCTTTCTGCACACGAATTAACGCATATTCCTGCTCTTGGTGCAAAGCCTGATGTGTTAAAAACTGCCCAACTTTTACCGGGTATTCAAGCACAAAACGAGGGTTCAAGTTTGCTTGTTGTACGCGGAGGCGATCCCGGGCAAAACCTGTATTTGTTAGATAATGTGCCACTTATTTATGTAAATCATTTAGGGGGATTTACCTCAGTGTTTAATCCAGACATGATTCATGCTATTGATATATATAAGGGAAGTTTTCCGGCACAATATGGCGGTAAATTATCCTCAATTTTACATATTACGCAACGTGCTGGAAATGCACATAAAGTGAGAGGAACATACTCTGTTGGTGTGAGTGACCTGTCGTTTACTGTAGAAGGTCCAACAAAGCTTAAAAACTCACAATTTATAGTGTCGGGACGTAAAACGGTTTTGCCTGATGTATTTCTCTTACTCGCTTCTACGATTTCTCGTGGAAATGATTCGCGATTTAGCTACGGTTTTCACGATGTGAATGCAAAATATTCTTGGCATATAAATTCGCATAATACTATGGCTCTTAATCTCTATCATGGCGATGATTATATGAATTATTGGGGAAAACCAAAATATGATGAGGCGTTTCGCTACAAAAATGCATGGGGTAATTCTTTGGCTTCTGTTTCGTGGACAAATACTTCGTTTCCGAAATTGCAATCAACTCATATTCTTTCGCATGTGTATTATCGTTCGGTTGCTGATTTGCATTTTACCAATCGCCCTGATTCTGAAAGTTCAAAGATTCATACTAAAAATCTATCCTCAAAAGCACAGTCGTTAGCACAATCGTTATGGAAATATTCTGCTACACAATGGTGGAATATAGATTTTGGCGTGCAAGCCTCTTTCGACCGCTATGTACCTGATTTTACGTATAATTCTTTATTGCATACGCAAGAAAAACATACTGTTTTATATGGCAGCGAATCAAACCTATTTATTGATAATTCTTTTTCTTTATGTAAAGTTCTTAAAATAAAACCCGGTATTCGTTTGCAACACAATATGATAACTGATTATTCGTACAGTAATCTTGAACCTCGTTTGCAATTTTCTTATGCTCTTTCTAAACAACATTCTATAAGTGCACATTATATGCAGGTGCATCAAAATTCGCACATGCTGTTTACAAATGGCGAAATTATGAGTAATGAAATTTGGATTCCTGCAAGTAAGTCGCTTCCGCCTTCTCGTTCGCAGCAATATTCGCTTGCGTGGAACGGCACTTTGCAACAGCAAATGTATGCCACAGAGGTTGCGGTGTATTACAAAGAAATGTTTGATTTACTTGCATTTCAAGATGGATATACCAGCATACGAGGCGATGAATTTTGGGAGCAAAAGCTTGCAAAAAATGGTAGAGGAACATCTTATGGTTTTGAACTATTTGTTCGTAAGCAACGAGGTGATTGGCAGGGATTTGCAGGATATTCCTATTCGCATACAGACCGAAAGTTTGATGTTATAAATAATGGAAAATCATATACGTTCGATTATGATCGTCCGCATAGTTTCTCAATTTCAGTAATGCGTACATTATCAAATTCATGGTCGCTGGGTGCAACTTGGGTGTTTCAATCAGGATTGCCATACACGCCCGTTGTAGGACGATATTATGGTATGTATGCAGATACCTATGGAGTTGCCGAAGGACTTATAACCGAGCCATACGTATATGATGTGCTTAAATATGGCGAGCGAAATAGTGAGCGTATGCGTGCATATCACCGTTTAGATATTGGTGCTACGTATCGCACAAAAAATAAACATAACAATTCATGTGAATGGAATTTTAGTGTTTATAATGTGTACAACAGAAGAAATCCTTATTACTACTATTATAATCATAATAATAGCGGAGAATTTTACACACCAAATTATCAAAATGAGATTGGCTTTGCTCCATTAAAATTGTATCAAATAAGTTTTTTTCCTATTATTCCTACGGTTTCGTATAAAGTTATTTTCGATGGCAAAAATTATGCACAAAATAAAGTTGTTCGACAGCAAAAAAGAGAAAAAGCTAAAGAACGTACTTTCCTCGAACGATTTAATGCATGGATGTTTTATGAGGATTAATACAAGCAAACAACACATGTAGCAAATAAACAAGGAACGGTATAAGAAAGTAAAATGTGTATTTATACCTTTTTTGCAAGAAGTTTTTCAAGCTCAAACATCTCATCACGAAGTCGTGCTGCTGTATTAAAATCGAGTTCTTTTGCCGCAGCATTCATTTCGCTTTTTGTTTTTTCAATAGCCTTTTTCAATGATTTTTTATCCATATACTGAACAACAGGGTCGGCGGCAAATGATTTTGCAGTTTGCTCTTGTGTAGTATTATATTCCACCCCTCTTTGCATAATTGAGTTTTTTGCTTTTATTATTTGTGTAGGCGTAATTCCATGTAATTCATTATATGAAAATTGTTTTTCTCTTCGGCGATTTGTTTCGTCAATTGTTTTTTGCATGCTTTTCGTAATGGTGTCAGCATACATAATAACCAAACCATTAATATTACGTGCCGCCCTTCCTGCTGTTTGTGTTAAAGAACGTTCGCTGCGTAAAAATCCTTCTTTATCGGCATCAATAATAGCAACAAGCGATACTTCTGGCAAATCTAATCCTTCACGCAATAGATTTACGCCAATGAGTACATCAAATAATCCTTTTCGTAAATTATCAAGAATTTCAACTCTATCAAGTGTATCAACATCAGAATGGATATAGGCACTTCGAATACCAAGTCTTTCCATATATTTTTGTAATTCTTCCGCCATTCGTTTTGTGAGTGTTGTAACTAAAATGCGTTCTTGTTTTGGAATACGAATCGTTATTTCGTGTAATAAATCATCAATTTGATTGAGAGTTGGTCTTACGTCAATATGCGGATCAAGAAGTCCGGTGGGACGAATAAGCTGTTCAACTACAACGCCTTCAGTTCTTTGCAATTCATAATCAGCAGGAGTTGCACTTACATAAATTACCTGCGGACACAGAGCTTCAAACTCATCAAATTGCAAAGGTCTATTATCTAAAGCTGCAGGAAGTCGAAATCCATGTTCAACAAGATTTATTTTTCGCGAACGATCGCCTCCATACATGCCACGTATTTGCGGAAGAGTTACATGACTTTCGTCAATTATCATTAAAAAATCATCAGGAAAATAATCTAATAAGCAAAACGGACGGCTGCCCGCTTCTCTGCCGTCAAAGTAACGTGAATAATTTTCGATTCCAGAACAGTATCCAAGCTCTTTTATCATTTCTAAATCATATTCCACACGCTCCTCTAATCGTTTTGCTTCAAGGTTTTTTCCAATTGATTTTAAATGATTTACTTGCAATAATAAATCATCTTGAATTTGTTCAATAGCAAGCCATAATCCTTCTTTTCCTGTAACAAACAGATTCGCTGGAAAAATAGTAGCTCGTTCCGCTGTATCCATAACTAATCCGCTTGCTGGAACAATAATCGAAATGTCTTCAATTTCGTCATCCCACATTTCAATTCTATAGGAAAAATCACCCGATGCTAAAAATACATCAATAGTATCGCCTTTTACACGAAAAGTACCACGTTTAAAATCAATTTCATTTCGCGAATACAAATTATCAACTAAATTACGCAAAAGCACATCACGATTAATTTTTTGACCTTTTGTAAGCACTAATGCTCGTTCATTAAAACTTGCCGGATTTCCAATACCGTATATGCACGAAACCGAAGAAACAATAACCACATCTTTTCGTCCGGTTAACAAAGATGCCGTTGCACGCAGACGCAATTTTTCTATTTCTTCGTTAATCGATAAATCTTTTTCTATATATGTATTTGTGCTTGGAATATATGCTTCGGGTTGATAATAATCGTAATATGACACAAAATATTCAACTGCATTATCAGGAAAAAACTGACAAAACTCGCCGTATAATTGTGCTGCTAAGGTTTTATTATGACAAAGTACCAATGTAGGGCGGTTGATTTGTGCTATTACATTTGCAACGGTAAAGGTCTTTCCCGAGCCAGTAACGCCCAAGAGAACCTGAGCTTCGGAACCTGATTCAACACCCTTTACTAATTGTTGTATTGCCTGCGGTTGATCGCCCGTGGGCTTATATTCAGAAACTAATGTAAAATTCACTCTTTAACTTTTTTACAAAAATAGATGTTTTTATTTTATATGTTCTTGTTTTGCTAAATCAATTCAAATATCTATATTTGATGCCAATAAAAACGCAACATTAATTTTACTATTTATTCATTGTATTCTATAGTTTCTGCATTCTCAACTGTTATACGAGAATCTGTTTCAAAAGCTCCATTTATGTACATTGCAATCTGTACTATTGTGGGAGTATTATTTCAGCAAAGCCAAGAAATACTGCTTACTATTACTGTTTCTTGTGTACTTATTGCATGTGTAACAGTGTGTGTGTATGCATGTGTAAAACTATATCCTCATATACAATTATTGTTTTGTTATGCATGGTTTTTTGTATTTGGTATTATACTGCCTTCTTTTCATGTTTCAGAATATGATGCCTTATTTACATACAATCACATAATAGGGACACTTATTACACCTTGTTCAGAAAAAGAAAAAACCTATGCATTTGAAATAGAAATACATGCAACAGAAACGCATGCACCTTCGCGTGCTCAAATATATATACAAAAAGACGAGAAAAGTGCAACTTTACAATACGGCGATATTATTGAAGCACATGCATTTTTTAAACCTATAGAAAATTTTGGTGATTCGTTATTGTTTAATTATAAGGAATTTATGTCAGAAAAGCACATATATAGTTCAGCGTATATTCCTTCAGATTCGTGGACATTGAG
>JAAYPM010000008.1 GCA_012519815.1 Bacteroidales bacterium | reverse complement strand
TATATATACTTTTGCAATCCGTTTTTAAGGAAAAACTAAAATGAATATAGGTTTGTATCACTTAAAAATGAGACATACAATAATAATTAAAAATTCGAACTGATGAAAAGAACATTTCAACCTTCACGAAGAAAAAGAGTGAATAAACATGGGTTTAAATCAAGAATGTCAACTGCTAACGGAAGAAAAGTTCTTGCTTCGCGAAGAGCAAAAGGACGAAAAAAATTAACAGTTTCTGATGAACCTCGTCATAAACGATAAAATTATACTTATTTAGCATAAAATTTTAAAGCGTATCTTTTTTATAGATACGCTTTTTTTGTAATATTACCTTATACTTTTTCAACCATAATTTAAAAACAGTATATGCGATTTGGTGTACTCGGCTTTTTGATGATGATTTGTTTCGGCACATTTGCACAACAACATGATGATGCTCAGAATCAATTAGCACTTTTATATTATTCAAAAGCAGAGTATCAACGTGCTGCCGAAATTTATGAAAAATTATATAAAGAAACGCACTCTCGTGTGCATTTCGATTACCTTATTTCGTGCTATCGCAATCTGTCTGAATTAGATAAAGCCGAAACAATTACACTGGAACAAATAAAGCAATTCCCGCATAATTATTTTTATCAAATAAGCCTTGTTCGATTATATCAAGAAACAAATCGTGCGAAAGAAGCTGATGCAAGTATAAAAAAAATTGAACGAAAAGCCTTGCGTAATGAATTTGAAGCTGTTGAGGTGATTCAATCGTATATCGAACTAAATATGTATGCCTCTGCTAACGAGTTTGTTACGCAGGCTATAAAGGCATTTCCTCAATCAATTGATGTTTCAAAATTGCGTGCCGAATTATATCGTAAAACAGCTCAATATAAAGAACTTATAGTTGAATATGTGCGTTTTGTGGAATTAGACCACAATGAATTGGAATATGTTCAAAATCAGTTGCAATTTATTTTATATGAGAGAAAAAACGAGAGTCTTATTGCTTTTTTAAAGCAACATATTTATTCGGTGCTCGAAAAAAAATCTGATTCGTATGTGTTACAAGAGCTTCTTGTGTGGACAATGATTCAAGAAAAGGATTATGCAACAGCATTTACCTTGGCAAAATCACTTGATATTCAGGAAAAAGGATTGGGCGAACGTGTGTTGGAACTTGGAAAAATTGCAAATTCTAATGCTGATTACGAAATGGCAACTACTTGTTTAATGTATGTACTTGCTCATGGTGTTTCAGCCCCATTTTATATGCCGGCTTTAAAATTACTCTTGAATAGCACAGAAAAACAGATTTTTTCGCAGAAAATTATTTTGCACGAACAATTAATAGAATTAGAAACAAAATATCTTGATGCATTACAAAATCTTGGAAAAACAAACCAAACTGTTGATGTCGCACGTTCATTGGCGTATTTGCAAGCATTTTATTTAGACAAAACAACTGCTGCAAAAACAATACTTGATGAATTTTTACACATGTACAATATTTCTATTCACGAAAAAGCTCTGTGCGAAATTTTACTTGCCGATATTTTGTTGTTTGAAGACGATGTGTGGTTGGCAAATTTACAATATGCAAAGGTGGCAATGCAATATAAAAATAATGATATTGGCTACGAAGCTCAATTTAAACAAGCAAAACTTGCATATTTTAATGCACAGTTTGAATATGCTTTGGCTTTATTAGATGTGTTAAAAGCGAGTTCAACAAAACTTATTTCTAATGATGCACTTGAATTGTCGCAACTTATATCCGAAAATATTGTGTACGACCCCGAAGGCACTGTTTTATCTCTTTTTGCACAGGCTGATTTGCGTATATATCAAAAACAATATAATAAGGCGTTTCAGTTATTTGATTCAATTACAAACACATATCCCGGACATTCAATTCAGGAATTTATTTTGTTTCGTAAGGCAGTTGTTGCAAAAGAAACGGGAAATATTGAACAGAAAATAGCATATTTGCAAGAAATAGTTGCACAACATTCGCATGATATTCTTGCACATAAAGCACATTTTATGTTGGCACTCTATTTTGACAATGTTGAGCATAATATTGAACAAGCACGAGAACATTATGAGGCTATTGTAACAAAATATCCAAATAGTTTTTATTTACAACAAGCACGAAATCGATATAGAGAACTTGTGGAACAATAAAAAATTGTATAATTGCATAGAATATAAAAACAATAACAATGAAAAGTATTATATGTGTGTTTTTTTTACTAATATCAACATGTGTTTCAGTGTATGCACAGCCCGCTACCATTACCAAAAGTACACAGACGCAAAAAATCGGAACACAATTGTATTATGTTCACACAGTAAAACAAGAGGAAACATTATATTCAATTAGTAGAACGTATAAAGTTTCTCTATCCGATATTCAAAAAGCGAATGAGGGCTTGCAAAATGATATTAAAATAAATCAAATAATTTATATACCCTGTTTTGAGGAAATTATAGAAAAGACAGCGCTTGTTGAATCTCAGTCTGTTGCAAAAGACACTGTTGTGAGAGTTGAGCCATCTAAAGAAAAATCGCAACAAATAGTATATAATGATTCTTTAGCATTTTATGTACATACGGTGCAACCACAACAAACACTATACTTTTTATCGCGTTTGTATTCTGTTTCTGCCGAACAAATATATGCAAGTAATCCAGGCGTTTCGGAAGTGCTTTCTATCGGTCAAATGCTATATATACCATGTGCTAATTGCGAGATTGTAACAAAACAAGATAAATCACCAAAAGAACGAAAAGGTAGTAAAGACGATGAGGTGATTCATCTGTTTGATAGTGATGAAACGGTATATCAAGTAGCTCTTTCGTATGCGGTGCCTCCCGAAATTTTATACATATATAATCCATCACTTTTGGAAGGAACTCCTGCCGGAAAAAAAATTACGGTGCCTGTACAAAAAAAGTTTATGCGAAAAAATTTTATATATTATCAGATTCCTAAAAATGCAAACATTACGAATATTTGCCAATTGCATCGCATTACAAACGAAGAATTGTTAGATTATAACCCACGAACTGCAAAAGAACTCAAAGAAGGAACGTTTGTACGAATTCCTGTAACAAATGATAATACTGCATTGGCACAGGAAAATATAAAAACCTATAAAGATTTTCAGTTTCATATTGTGGCGGCAAAAGAAACTATTTATTCAATAACAAAAAAATATGGCATTACCGACAAAGAATTATATAAATTAAACCCAAGTATTTCAAAACAAGAACTGTCGATAGGTACAATTTTAAAACTTCCAGCTTCTCCGCAAGTTGAATGGTATGTGTATTCGGATACAATTACACGGGTAAAAAAAACATCTTTACATATGAATGTACTTGCACATTGTTGCGATACAAATATAGATGTGCAAAAAACATGTACTATTGCTTTGATGCTTCCTTTTTTTCTTGAAAAAAATAATTCTTTTGAAGAAAATCCTGCTATAATTAATAAACAAGACGAAATTTATGAACCTTCCTTGCCCTTTATTGAGTATTATGAAGGCGTTTTGTTGGGAATAGATTCTCTTAAAAAACGAGGTGTTTCAATCGTTTTAAATACGTATGAAATAAATAGAGATACGGCACAAATGCTGCATCTTCTTTCAAACATTAATACGCAAAAACCCGATATAATTATTGGTCCAGTATTTCCTGAAATGTTTGATTTAGTTGCAGATTTTGCCACAAATAATTCTATTCCTCTCATTTCTCCTCTTGTTTCAACAGATAATATGGTTGATGCTCATTCGTATGCTATTCAAATGAATCCGCCCGAACGACTACGATATGGTCGCGTTGCCAACAAGCTTACACAAGTACAAAATAATACTATTATTATTGTGTATAACTCGGTTGTAATGGAACAGCAACAAGTTGATGAGTGTAAACGTGTGTTTCTTGAAGAATATGCTGATTCAATTGCAAAATACAATATAAAATATGTTGAGGTGCTTTTTCCTGAACATGGAATGAAAGCTATTGAATCATATATGAAAACAGGTGAACCAAATACAATTGTTTTTCTGTCTAAAAATCAGGCGTTTATAACTAATGTGGTAACACAGTTATATCGATATGTTAAGAAATATCCAATTCAAGTGTTTTCGTTTGTTTCGTGGGAGCGATATGAAAATATTGAGTTGAATTTTTTATTTGATTTGCATTTTCATTATACCACAAGTGGTTTTATTAATTATGAAACACATGAAGTGTCTGATTTTATTGCAAAATATCGCGAATTATACAAAACAGAACCTACGCGATTTAGTTTTCAAGGGTATGACCAGCTGCTTTATTTTGTTGAAAGTTTAGAAAAATTTGGACCATATATATTGGATTGTATGCCATCGTTTCATAAACAAGGTTTATATAATTCATTTAAGTTTATTAAAGAAACAGAACATGGTGGACTGATAAATAATGCAATTGATATAATTGAATTTTCTCACGATAAAACGCTTAAAGTTGCACCATAATATTTGTTTTTGCATGAACGTTTTAGTACGTTTATTTTTGTATCTTGCAACAAATAAAAAAATAATGATATGACAGGAAATATTACGTTTACAATGATTAAACCCGATGCTGTTAGAAACGGACATATTGGGCCTATTTTGAAAATGATAACTGATGCAGGGTTTAGAATTGTGGCAATGAAATTTACTCGAATGAGTGCTGCAAAAGCTGGAAAATTCTACGATGTGCATAAAGAACGTCCGTTTTATGGCGAATTGGTTGAATTTATGACTTCTGGTCCGATAGTGGCAGCGGTGCTCGAAAAAAGTAATGCTGTTCAGGATTTTAGAACCTTAATTGGTGCAACAAACCCTGCAAATGCTGATGAGGGTACAATCAGAAAATTATATGCAACGTCTTTGTCTGAAAATGCAGTGCATGGAGCAGATAGCGACGAAAATGCAATTCGTGAGGCGGGATTCCATTTTGCTACAAGCGAATGGTTTGATGCTGAAGGGAATTGCATGGGATAATTTTTTGCTTGTATTTGGTTTTTTTAGATTGAATAGGGGAGTGGCATGTTTTTCTGCACAAGAAAAAACATATCTACTATACAAGAATACCTAATAAAACACAGATATATAGTATCATATACTATCCCTTATTGCTATCATAAATGTAATACTGTATATAAAATAGCACAATGGCTCGCTCTCTAATAAAAGTGTGTGGCATGCGTGATCAACAAAATATTGAAGACATAGCAGCCCTGCCGATTGATATAATTGGATTCATATTTTATTCAAAATCAAAACGATATGTTGGCGAGCATTTTTCTCCAACCGTACATGCCTCCTTGCCTGCGCATATATCACGTGCGGGAGTGTTTGTAAATGAATCTATTGATTTTGTGTGTGAAATGCAGAAAAAACATTCATTGGCTTTTATTCAATTGCATGGAAATGAGTCGTTTGATTATTGCCTTGCACTCAAGAAAAAGCTTTCAACATCTATTATAAAAGCATTTCAAATGTCATCTGATTTTGATTTCGAAACGCTCAATCAATATGTACATGTGTGTAACTTTTTTTTATTTGACACAAAAACAACACATTATGGCGGTTCAGGAAAAATATTTGATTGGAATATTTTAGAAAAATATACTGGAACCACTCCATTTTTTTTGAGCGGCGGAATTGATAGTTCTTTGTATAAAGAAATTACTTCATTTCACCATAAAGCATTGTATGGTATAGACATAAATTCAAAATTTGAAATCGCCCCAGCACTAAAAGACATACAGAAAATAAAGGATTTTGTGTTGAAACTATGAGAAATAACATTATCGCTCGGAAGAAATGTAATATTTAGGGTTTAGGTGTGAATGAAAATAATGTTGAATGCTTAGTGATGAATGAAAAAAATGCCATTTTACAGTAACAAAATATTTTTTTGAAACAATTCCCATGCGGGGTGTGGACATTGAGCGGAGTCGAAATGCCCCTGCAATGCCATTCATTATTCACTATTAAAAAGTGCGGCACTTTTTTGTTTCTTTTTTTGCTGTAGAACCGAACTTTGCGAAGCAAATGATCTCAACGACTAAAAGGAGTTAAAAAAAGAAAAAATGTTTAAGGGTGTAAGGGTATAGAGGTTTAGGGGGTTAAGGGTTTAGGGGGAGCCGCAAAAACGTAAAGAAAAACTTAGCGGCTTAGCGAGAGGTTTTTTTACTGTAAAATTATTTTTAAGGGTGAATGAAAAATGAAAAAATGCTTGAATAAAAACAAACTTATTTTTTCTTCATAACTTCATCAATCATACCATATGCCACAGCTTCTTTCGAAGTCATCCAATAATCTCTATCAGAATCTTTTTCAATTTTTTTAAGCGGATGTCCGGTATGATTTGCAATAATTTCATACAACTCTTTTTTAAGTTTTAAAATTTCACGAGTTGTAATTTCTATATCAGACGCTTGTCCGTGTGCCCCACCAAGTGGTTGATGAATCATAACACGCGAATGGTCTAATGCCATTCGTTTTCCTTTCGTGCCACCACACAACAAAACCGCAGCCATTGAGGCAGCCATTCCCGTGCAAATAGTAGCCACATCAGCATTTATATACTGCATTGTGTCATAAATACCAAGACCTGCATATACGCCACCACCGGGAGAATTTATATAAATTTGAATATCTTTTGTATGGTCAGCCGATTCCAAATACAACAACTGTCCTTGTACAATATTTGCCACATAGTCATCAATTGGCAATCCAAGAAAAATGATTCTATCCATCATTAAACGCGAAAATATGTCCATAGTAGCCATATTTAATTGGCGTTCTTCAATAATTGTAGGTGAAATATAGCTATTTGTAACAGATGTATATTTGTCTAATACAATACTATTAATTCCGAGATGTTTTGTTGCAAATTTTTTAAAATCGTCCATAGAAAAAACATTAAGATATTTTCAAAAGTAATAAAAATTTACTTTTGCTCAATTATTTTATTAAATTCTTCGAGTGTAACCTCTTTTTCATCTAATTTAATTGTATTTTTAAGATATGCAACAAGTTTATTTTGCAATTCTGTTTCATAAATTTTATTCGCTTCTTCTCTATTTTTAAGAATTTCAACGCTCCATTTATCTAAATCTTCTTCGGCAGGATTTAAAACACCAAATTGAGCAAATTGCATACGAGTAAATTCTTTCGCTCCTTGTTTTATATCATCTTGCGTAACAGTTATATCATTATCTTTCATAATTGTTCCGCTCAAAAGTTGCCAGCGTAAATCATCTAAAAAGTATGAAAAATCCGATTCAATTTGTTCGGGAGTAACTTTATCATTGTCTTTATTTGTTTCAAGCAGCCAACGTTTCAAGAACTCTTCGGGCAATTCTATTTTTTGAGACTTTACAAACGATTCTTTAAAATCATAGAAGAATTTATAGTCACTATTAATTGTTAATTGCTTTTCCGCATCTTCTTTTAATTTTTGACGCATTTCTTCTTCAGAGGAAACAACCCCTTCGCCAAAAACCTTATCAAACAAATCTTGATTTATTTCAGCTTTTTTGAAACGAAGTATTTCATTAATTTGGAAGGTATAATCAGCTTTTAAAAGTTCTCTATTTTCTTTTTCTATGCCAAGTAATGCCGCAACTTCTGTTTCGTTTTCAAATGTTTTAAGAGGATTAAATGTTATTATATCATCAACTTTTGCTGTTTTAAACACAGACAATCCATCTTCGGTTGCCACTTTTGAAAGCAACAATGACACATTTTCTTTTGCATGAGGATTTTCGTCAATAACTTGTGAAATATGCCCTCGCACTAACTCCATTCCTTCAATAGAATCAACAGTTTCTTGTGTTCCAAAACGAGACGTAAAGCTGTCAATTTGATTTTGAATCATTTCATCATCGGCAATTATTTTATAAAATACCGCCTTGTTTTTTTTGCTTAAAGACACTGAAACTTCTGGTGCCAAAGCAATATCAAACACAAATTCAAAATCGTTTGATGAATCCCAATCAATTTCTTTTTGCAATTCTGTATTTGGAAGAGGTTCGCCCAACAAACGTAATGTATTGTCGCGAATATAATTTTGCAAACTATCAGATAGTAAAGAGTTTACTTCGTCAATTAAAATATATTTTCCGTACAATTTTTTCACCATACCCATTGGTACAGTTCCTGGTCTAAAACCATCTAATTTAGTTTTTTTTCTCTGTTCTTTTAATGCAGATTCAACTCGCGAAGCATAATCTTCGGGGCTAATATTTACCTTTAAAACAGCGGTGAGACCTTCACCTTCTTTTGTAATGTTCATACTATCTTATTTTGTCAATTTATAAAACAAACCGCTATATCAAAATTGAAATAGCGGTTTGTTTTGTGCGGATGGAGGGACTCGAACCCACACACCTCGCGGCACTAGATCCTAAGTCTAGCGTGTCTACCAATTTCACCACATCCGCATTCGAATAAGGAGCGACAAAAATATATCTTTTTTTTTATTTTAGCATTTATAATTGTGTTTTTTAATAAAAAATTATCAATTTATTTTACAAACACATAGCAACCATAGAAATTACCTACTTTATACCATACATTCATAACACATAATTCATGTTTGCAAGCTGTTTTTAATTAAATAATCTCATACTTTTTGCTATTCTCATGTAATGCAATTATTTGTTAATGACGAAACTTTGTGAAAATTGCTTTTTTCGTCAATAAGATTTATCTTTGTAAAAAAATAAGTACAAATGATAATTAGAGAATCATACCTTCAAAAGCTTCGTCAGCTACAAAATCAAAATATAATAAAAGTAATTACAGGTATTAGACGTTGTGGAAAATCTACCCTTTTGGAAGCGTTTAAAAATGAAATTATTTCAAAAGGTGTACCTAAGCAAAACATTATTTTTCTTAATTTTGAAGAACGCGAAAATTTACATTTAACTGATTGGACTATTCTATATGACGAAATTATAGAATCCGTAAAATCAGATGAAAAATACTATGTCTTTTTAGATGAAGTGCAAATGATTAATGACTTTGAGAAACTCATTAATAGTCTTTTTACTAAAAAAAATCTTGACCTGTACGTTACGGGTTCTAATGCTTATTTACTCAGTAGTGAATTAGCTACATTGCTTACAGGTAGATACATTGCCATCAATGTACATTCTTATTCTTTTAAGGAATATACTTTAGCATATAACGAAGAAAAGAATACTGATCGACTGTTTCGTAAGTATATGAACAACAGTAGTTTGCCTGAGGCGGTTTCATTGTCTCAACATGATGAAAGCCTTGCAAACGACTACCTGCAATCAATATATGATACTGTTGTTATTAAAGATATAGCGCAACGATATAAGTTACGCAACGTTCACAATCTTCAACGTGTTATAAGTTTTATTTTTGATAGTGTTGGCTCGTATATTTCGCCAACCAATATTGCAGATGAACTAAGCAAAAACTCACACAAAAAAATATCGCACAACACTGTTATTAAATATATGGATTATCTTATCAAGTCTTACATCTTGTATCCAGCTCCTCGTTATGATATAAAAGGCAAAGAATTACTTACAAGCAATGAAAAATACTATGTAGTTGATTTAGGATTAAGAAATATTACTGCAACTAATAAACATAATACCGATTTAGGACACAAACTTGAAAATGTAGTGTATTTTGAACTTCTAAGACGTGGAGGAAAAGTATATGTAGGTAAAAATGATGACAAGGAAATAGATTTTGTAGTTCAAAAACAAAATAATCAAAGAGAATATTATCAAGTTGCTTTTACCGTTAATGACGAAAAAACACTTGCACGAGAAATTTCGGCATTTGGTAATATAAAAGATAATTATCCTAAATTTCTTCTCTCTCTTGATTTTGACAACACCAATATAGATGGTATTCAAAAATTAAATGTGATTGATTGGTTATTAGACGAAAAAGAAATGTAATGTTTAATACAAAGGCAAGTTGTTACATTTGTGATTTTTTTACAATTCCTTAATTGAGTGTTGTTGCAAATCTTATTTTTTTTTTAAACAACGAAACAATTCTCGTTTTTTTGAAAGGCACGCATACAGAATGTTTTTACATAATACATTATTTTATTGTATTTTTACAAAAAAAATAAAATGAAAAAAATACTGTCTCTATTTTTGGGTGTTGCATTGCTCGCTTGCTATTCATGTAAAAGCCACCAACCATATACATCAATTACCAACACCGAACATTTTACCATTAAAACGACTAAAGTGCGTGGGGCTTTTTATTCTTCGCCTATTAAAACAAAAAACGACAATGTGATTATTGGCAATCATAAACGTACAGTATATTTTTTAGATAAAACAGGAGATATTATTACTGCATTTAAAACAAAAGGTTGGATACACGCAACTCCTGCTCCTATATTTGATTCTTTAGTTAGCATTGGTTCGTATGATGGAAATATGTATGTTTTTAATGAAAATGGAGTATTACAAACGCAATTTAAACCGGGTGGAATTATTTTTACGAATACCGTACAAGCCGACTCTTCTACTCTTGTTTTTGGTACAAATAAAGGTGTGGTAAAATTTTATAATTTTTTTGATGAAACCTATACTGATTTTTTTACAAAAAAGAGAATGACTCACGGTAGCCCCGTATTATTAAGTAATAATTCTATTGCAATTGGCTCAAATGATAAGTTTTTATATATTCTTAATAAAGACGGACTTATGCAAAATAAATTTAAAACAAACGGCTGGATAATGCATTCTAAACCTCTCGAAGTTGCGAATGAGCTAATAAGTTTTGGGTCGTATGATAAACATCTATATACTATAACAAAAGATGCTGAATTGGTGTGGAAATTTGCTACAAAAGGTAAAATTCATGCCTCGCCACGATTAACACAAGAAGGGAACATTGTTTTTGGGTCGTTTGATAAGCATATTTATATTGTAAATAGCGATGGCACATTACGTAACGCTATACAAACAAACAAGCGTGTGGTGTCGTCGGCGGCAATTACAAGCAATAATTATATTGTTATTGGTTCGTACGACAAGCATTTATATATCTTAAATTCAGAAGGATATAAAGTTGCCAGCATTCCTGTTGGAGGAAAAATATTTTCTACACCACTTGTTTTAAGTAATGGAACAGTTGTGTTTGCAACTACCAATGGTAAAATTCATTATCTTACGCCTCACAAGGATTTCAGTTATATGCACGCAGAACAAAGGAATTGAAAATCATGGAACATACACACAATAAAAAAGTAACAATCGTAGGAACAATGTCTGGAACATCGTTAGATGGTTTAGATATATGCATAGTTACGTTTTTACCTGATTCGTACACTATTGTACATGCAGAAACTATATCGTATTCTAACACACTAAAGGAATTATTACAAAACGCACATACATTATGCGGTTTAGAATTGTCGCAATTGCATATAGATTATGGTGTTTTTTGCGGAAAATCGATACATTCAGTATTGCAAAAAACAAAGATTCATGCCGATTATATTGTTTCGCACGGACACACAGTATTTCACACACCGCATACTGGTCTTACGTTACAAATTGGTTCGGGTGCACATATAGCAAAACAAGCAGGCGTTTCTACAATATATAATTTGCGTGAACTTGATGTGGCTTTTGGTGGACAAGGAGCTCCTTTAGTTCCAATGGGAGATGAGTTTTTGTTTGCTTCGTATGATTATTGCTTAAATATTGGTGGATTTGCTAATATGTCCACAAAACGTAACGGAATACGCGTTGCCTGGGATATTTGTTTGGCAAATATTGGTATAAACAGCTTAGCACAAACCTATTACAATAAAGATTTTGATGAATCTGGAGCAATTGGTCGTAGTGGAAATGTACACGAACCTTTGTTGCACGATTTGCAAACACTTCCATATTACACCCAATCTCCACCTAAATCCTTAGGGCGAGAATGGGTAGAATCTGAGGTTTTCCCCCTCCTCCATTCATATACTATTTCTGCTGCAGACCGCATTCGAACCTTGTATGAACATTGTGCAATGCAAATTGGCTCTACACTTTCTCAAGAAAACACCCAAACATTATGCACAGGAGGTGGCGTACACAATACATTTCTTATGGAACGCATTGCGGCACACACAAAATCAAAATTAATTGTACCCGATACGCAAGTAATAAATTTTAAAGAAGCATTGATTTTTGCATATTTAGGATATTTACGCATACAGCATAAACCCAATTGCCTTGCCTCTGTTACTGGAGCAGAAAAAGATGTATGTGGCGGAGATATAATATTTGTGTAAAAAAACAGTGTATCATAACACCCTATTATTTTGCAATATATTTTTCAATTTCAGCAATAATTTCGTCAAAATCAATAGGTTTTTGAATGTATGATTTAATACCATGCTGTTTTGCCTCATCTACAAGATGTTGGTCTTTATTTGCAGAAATCATAATTACAGGAATTGAAGCATCAATAGAATCCATAACATCAATTCCGCTTAAACCGGGCATCATTAAATCAAGAAGTATCATATCAGGTTTAAATGTTGCTGCCAATTTTATTGCATCTTTTCCGGTGTTTGCTATTTGAATTTCAAATCCCTCATCTTCCAAAAAACTTTGGAGTAATAATACATTTGAAGATGAATCGTCAACAACAAGTATTTTTTTCTTCACAATTATTCGTTTTTAAAATTTATGTATCCAAAAATACTATGTTTCGGTTACATTTTTTATGTGTTTGCTATTTATTTTTGTTTTTATTGATTTTTAAAGAATCTTGAAATCATTTTTTTAATGCTTAATGCTTAATGATGAGTGCTTAATGTATGACCTTCCCTACTAGGCGTTGACCGTTTTGGTTAATAAATAATTCATTTTCTTAGTTATATTACT
>JAAYPM010000032.1 GCA_012519815.1 Bacteroidales bacterium | reverse complement strand
GTAGCTGTTTCTAACAGATTTTGTTGCTTTATCCAGGTATCTTTAGACACTAAATCTTTTCTTTTTTTTGTATTTAAGTCCAATCCATTTTTCTCGCACCATTCTAATATTTCTTTTTCAAAAGATTTTATGTTAGAATAGATTTGTTCACCATAAGTTTCAAAAGCCCATTTCATTGGCTCTATCAATGATTTTTCAAACCGCAGTTCTGCAATTTTTTCTTGTGTAAATTGTGCTTTTAAACGTGCTGGACGCTCAATGTTTACTTTGTAATAACCAAAATCAGTATTATTAAATACTTTTGCAGACAAATCGCTTTCAGTTTTTGGTTTTATATCTTTAAAATCAATGTACGCTTGTTGTATTTCTTGAATATGTTCTTTTGTTAATTCACAGTTTTTTGCACCTAAATTTTTACGTAGTTTGGCAAAACGTTGCGAAGCATCAATCAACAATACTTTACCTTTTCGTTTAGTATCTTTATTATTGCTTAAAAACCAGATATACGTTGTAATTCCAGTGTTGTAAAACAAATTGTTTGGAAGTTGCACAATACAATCGAGCCAGTCATTTTCAATAATATATCTTCTAATATTGCTTTCTCCACCACCTGCATCGCCTGTAAAAAGGCTTGAACCATTATGAACAGTAGCAATTCTTGAACCTAACGGACTTTGAGTTATTGGTTTCATTTTATCCACCATTTCCATAAGAAACAGTAATTGTCCGTCAGAAGAGCGAGGCGTGGCATCAACTTCTTCAGGATTTCCCCAATAATCGTTGAGTGTAACCTCAAAACGTGGGTCAATAATATCTTTTCCGTCTTTAATATATTTTAAATCAGTTGTCCATGATTTCCCATACGGAGGATTAGAAAGCATAAAGTTGAAGTTGTCTCCTGCAAACTCATCAGTAGAAAGCGTAGAACCCAGGCGGATATTTTCAGGATTATCGCCTTTAATCATCATATCAGACTTACAGATAGCATAGGTTTCGTCGTTGATTTCCTTTCCGTATAAATATACATCACCTTTTGCACGAATTGTTCCCTCTTCATCTGTAATAAAGCTCTGCGACTCAGTGAGCATTCCACCCGAACCGCAAGCAGGGTCATAAATAGTCATAACAGGAGGTAATTTGTCTTTAATAGGTTCAAAAACAATATGCGTCATCAACTCAATCACCTCCCTTGGCGTGAAATGCTCTCCAGCTTCTTCATTATTTTCCTCGTTAAATTTGCGAATTAGTTCTTCAAACACATAGCCCATTCCCAAATTTGAGAGCGGAGGCAATTTTCTGCCTTCAGGATCTTCTTTTTCAAAAGGAGTAAGATTAATATATGGCGAAGTAAATTTTTCCAAAACATCCATCAATACATCTTTAGAAGCCATGTGTTTGATTTGACTTTTGAGTTTAAATTTCTCAATAATTTCTTTCACATTTGAACTAAAGCCGTTCAAATAATCCTCAAAATTTGCTTGTAAAATTTGCTGGCTGTTGGTAGCGGTATCATGAATTTTTTGCAAAGTCCATTTGCTGGTATTGTAAAACACATAGCCGCTTGCATCTCTCAATCCTGCTTCATCCTCTTCTATAAACCCCTCTTCTCTTTGACATGCTAATTCTTCCATTACCGCATCTTTTGTTGATTCAAGTAAAGCGTCAAGTCTTCTTAAAACTACCATTGGGAGAATAACATCTCTGTACTTTCCTCTTACATAAACGTCTCTAAGACAATCGTCTGCTATTGACCAGATGAAAGATACCAATCTGTTGTGTACTGTTTGATTCATTTTATACTTTAATTTTCTTGCCTATCACGCTCAAGGTGTGAGCAGATGTATTAACAAATATTTACACGAAGATACTACCTTTTCCTTTATGAATATGTTTTTGAAACAAGAATATAAAGTGGAGCAAAATCACTCATATTTTTAACCGCAAAGTGGTTGTGTAATGTATTGTATTTTTTTGTATTCTTTGAGAATCAATAACAACAATAATATGAAATCTAAAAATTAATGAGGTTCCGGTTCCATATTATCAATTAAATCTTTCACATTCACTGTTGCTATTCCTGAAGTAACATCAGACATAGCATAAGGAATAAATAAATTTTCGCCATGAATCATAGAACCACAAGAATACACTACATTAGGTACATATCCTTCTCTTTCTGCTTCGTTAGGACTTAACAAAGGTTCTTTCAATGATTTTATTACTTTAGTCGGGTCTTCTAAATCAAGCAAAATAGCACTAATAGAATATTGGCGGACAGCACCAACTCCATGAGTTAACACCAACCAGCCCTCGTCTGTTTCAATAGGCGAACCACAATTTCCTATTTGAATAAATTCCCAAGGATATTTTGGTCTTTGAATTTCTATAGCCTCATTCCAAAAATGTATGTTGTCTGAAAACATTATAAAATTATTTTCGCCGTCAACTCTTGACAACATAGCATATTTTCCATTTATTTTTCGTGGAAAAAGTGCCATTCCTTTATTTTTTGCAGCTTCACCATTTAATGTTACAATATTAAAATTTAAAAAATCTGTAGTTTCTAACAAATGTGGCAAAATATGAGTTCCGTTATACGCTGTGTATGTAGCATAATAGGTGGATTCTCCCGAATCATTACAAAATTCTACAAAACGTGCATCTTCTATCCCCCCAATTTCATGTTCTGAAACGGGAAAAATTACACGTTCAGACAAATTACTGTCGGCATTAAACATTTTAAAATAATTAGAGTTTGCTATCCAATACATGATGTTAATTGTTTTATCTTTATTTGCAAACGATAATTTTGAATACAGAGAATTTATGACATTTCTTAGCTCTTGGAACGAAAATTTCTCGGGTATATGTTTTAAAATTTCCTTACTTGTATTATCCCACGCTCCTATTTCGTTTAATTTTATTTTAAAAAGATGGCTATCATAAAATCTATCGTGCACTATGTGTGGCGTGCTCACATATTCAGAAATAGGATCAAAAATAACAGAAGATGATTTATCAATAATACCCGATCTAAACACCACAGAAGAAATATGCCCTTCGCCTGTAGCCCTTAAACTCATTATAAATCGGCATTCACCATCTAACAAATTAGATTGATTAGGATGTTTTATAATTGATGGATTAAAAATAGCAGCCGATTCTATGGAGTATTCCATGGTAAAATAAGCACCTATCAGTCGTTTTTTCAAATCACTAATACGTTTTGAAATTTTTGTATAATTCAGAATTTCGTTATAGTGTTCTAAAAAAATATTTTCTAAATCTCTATGTCGTTCCGAAAATCTATGTACAATTTCAGCGTACAATCTTTCACTTTCCTCCTCTGGCAAAGGTGAAATCCGGTCAACTATATGTTTAATACGTATAATATTTTCCGGTATATGCAGTCGAGTAATAACTCTTGAAACATCTCTTTCAATTTTTACTCTTTTTCTTTTAATCGTAACTTTTTTATTTGATGTAGTTTCCATATTCAAATTATTTTTTGGCTTGTAAGATACTATTATATACGTTTATATATTCTTTACTCATTGTTTCTTTACTAAATTTATTTCTTGCTACAGTTTCGCATTTTTTTCTATCTATTTCTTTTATTTTATGATAAGAAAGTACAGCTTCGTTTATAGTATTCACTAAATATCCGTTCACACCATTTTCTATAATTTCGCTCATAGAGCCTCTATTATACGCAATTACAGGTGTTCCACAAAACATAGATTCAACAACACTCAATCCAAAAGGTTCATCAAAGTGAATTGGATGTAACAATGCTTCAGCTCCACCCAAAAGCGTATTTCTTTGTTTTGAATCTGCATTTCCTACATATATTATTTGGCAACCATCAATATGTGGTTTTATTTTTTTCTTAAAATATTTTTCATCTTGTATCAATCCTGCAATAATTAAGCGTTTATTTAATTGCTTAGCTATTTCAATAGCATCATGCGTTCCTTTATCAGGATGTATTCTTCCAAAAAAAAGAAGATAATTATTTGCCTGTTCCTTAAAATCAAAACAATCGCCATCAATTCCGTTATACACAGTTGCTATATAGTCTAATTCTTTATGTCGATTTGAATTGCTTATAGATACATAATTGGTGTGTGTGTTATATTTTTTATACACCGATACAATTTTTTCTGACGAAAACCCATGGATAGTTGTTACCATAGGAGTAGAAATTAATTTTGAAAACGTAAGAGGTAAAAAATCATAATGATTATGAATTATATCATATTTATGTGCATTTTCCATGAGATTACTAATATGCAACGCTTCCCATACTTTGGGGTCTAATGTTTTGTCTTCGCCATAGGCAGTTTCCGAAACAAATTCTAAAGTCCCTTTTGTTGTTGAATTAGCTGTTGCATATAAAGTTACATATATTCCTTGTGCTACCAATCCTTCTGCAATATTAGATGCCACCTGCTCCCACGGACCATATTTTAAAGGTGGAGTACGCCACACAATAGGCGATAATAATGCAATTTTCATAATTTTACTTTTCTATTATTTATAATTTTATGTTCGCTACTTGATTGCATATACATCGTGAAATAAGATACGCAAGCGTACTTTCTGCACCTTGATTTCTATTTACACCATAGTGTTCTATTCCATCACAACATCCTTTGGTTTGTCTGTCATACAAAGGCATTTTAATATCATTTTCACCAAAAAACCAATAAAAGGAAATAAATATTTTATCTAAATATTTGCTTTGTTGAGTCATTAAAAATGCTTGTTGTAACATTAAAATAGTTGCCATTACATCTATTGGTTGCTGAGCAAATCGAGAGCGTTCACTGTTTTTTACAAACCATTTTTCATTACCCACAACCGATAAATATCCTTTTGAAAACGTAATGTTGAGTAAAAAATCCATGGTTTCTATTCCTATTTCTTTTAATTCATTATCGCCTAAAATATCAGCGGCAAACAAAAGAGCATACGGCAACATAGCATTATCATATGCTAAAATAGGTTCAAACCATTTCCAGTCATTGCTTTTATTTTTATTGTATTCATGTACCAAGGTAGAAGTTAGGCTTTTAACATTTTCTATTTGAGCTATATCTGCCATATTTTTTGATAGATAATGACATAAACCTATAATTATTTTTGCAATAGCACGAATTGATTTACATTTTTTAAAATGCGGCACAGAATCAAAAAACAGCCGCTCGCCTAATTGATGAAATGAATAGTTAGGTGCATTTGACAACAAATAACCTAAAGCCCAAATAGTTCGTCCAAAAGAATCATCAGAACCAATTTCATCTAAATACGTGCGATTGTATGATACAAAATTTCTAAACGTTCCATCTTCATTTTGCACATAATGTATATAACTTAAGTAAGTTGACATTGCACGCAATAAAGGTTCAGAAGGATTTTGTTGATACACCATCAACGAAAGCAATAAAGCTCTTGCATTATCATCTAAACAATATCCTTCTTTTCTGTTTGCCACACCAAATTTTGCATGCTGAATTAAGCCAGTATCATCGGTTAATCTATATAAATGATCTAATTCAAATGGCGGTAATGTTTTAATTAAAGTTGGAATATCATATTCTGTTATATATTGTAAATTAGCTTTCCCCAACTCAATGAGCAAAGAACGATATTTTTGTCCTGATTTTGCCCATGTAATTTTTTTACCGTAATTGTCTGCTTTATCTTGTATTTTCTTTAAATGATTAGGATTATCAAGCAATTCCACTAAACAATTAGACAAAGCTTCACTATCATTAAAATCAAATAATACTCCCCTGTCATCTGCCAATAATTCTTGTGCATGCCAATAAGGGGTTGAAAGCACCGCCAATCCAGAACCTACAGCATACGAAAGTGTGCCACTTGTAATTTGTGCTTCGTTTAAATAAGGCGTTACGTACAAATCAGACGCATGTAAATATTTAAACAATTCCTCTTCTGAAACAAATTTATTTAAAAGAATAACATGTTCTGTTAATTCTAATTTTTCGATTAAATTCTGAAGATACACTCGATACTCTTCGCCCGCATGTTTTACAACATCAGGATGTGTACGCCCTAAAACAATATATAAAATATTAGGATGTTTTGCCACCACTTTTGGCAAAGATTCAATTGCTGTTTCAATTCCTTTGTTTCGCCCTAAAAACCCAAAAGTTAGTATTATTTTTTTATCGGATAATTGTAATTCTTCTTTTATCTTTTCACGTTCAAAATTAAATTGTGGTACACCATGTTGAATAAATTCAATTTTATGTTTGTCAACGCCATATATTGTTTTCAAAAACTTCACAGCATGACGACTCATTACCACTACTTTATCTGCTCTTTTACAAATTTTTTGTAAAATAACTTTTTCATTAATACTTGGGGTCTTCAACACCGTATGTAAGGTTACAACCACAGGTATAGTTAGTTCATACATTAACGATAAAATATACGAACCACTTTCGCCACCAAAAATGCCAAATTCATGTTGTAAAACACAAACATTTGTGTCGCTTGAATTAATATCATTTGCTGCTTTTATATAATCAGGGCGTTCATCTTGGCGAATAATGCTTGTAACTTCTGCTGGATAATCTAATTTTTCTTCAGAATTATCAATTGCAATTATATACCCTTCAACCTTTTCTTGTGAATCAATCACATGTTGAAATAAATTTTCGGTAAAGGTTCCTATTCCACATCTTCGTGGAGGGTATGTACCTATAAAGGCTATTTTTTGTGTCATATATATTTTATTTTAACAGTTCGTTTTCATATCACTCTGATACTCACACAGTAATAGAACAACAATGTTTTTTTGTAATACGTGTAAAATTATAGCTTGCACATTTTTGTAGAAGCACTATAAAATTGTGTTCAAAATATACTTGGAGTATGCCGTACAATATAAGGATTTTTTACGAGAAAACAAAATATGTATAGAATTAGTCCCAAAAACCTTTTGTTAGCATTATACATTTTTAGTATGTGGACAGTAATAAAAAAATCCCAACAAGGAGAATTTGCTGGGATTTATATGAAGAAGAGAAACTTCTTCATTATAACTATGGAGGTATATACATACGACAAAAGCAATAGATTTTACCCTACACTGCCAAAAAAATTATTGGATTTTGCAATGTAATGCAACTTTTTGTTGGTTAAATGACAGATGTATCTTGTCATCTATAGCAAGTTTTTTTATATAATGTAGTGGAACAAACACATAATCGCCTATTTTAAGCGTATAATACGAGCTAAGAACAGAAACACATTCATCAAAAATAGACGAAAGATAGGTAAGCGGCAATAAAAAATTTTGATGAGAATACTCTATTTTAAGTGAAAGAGACTCACAATGTTCATGATATGGCAAACGAGCAGAACTTACCGCAAACGATTTATCAAACCCTCGGGCAATATCTGTTGATTTACCTTCAGCGTGTAATGTTTGCAACACATTTTGTGCAAAAATATTAATAGCAAGCCCTATTTCAGAAATATATCTATGAACAAACATAGGTTCAATACATTTTCCGATTTTAGAAATTTTTACATATACCCCTGCAAAAGCTATAATAGTATCACAAAAATTTGGAATGTAAAAATCATCATTATTTCGCAGCAAAGAAGAATCAGGGTAACACGCACACGCATATGTAGTTGGTTGCACATTCAAAGACGCATCACATATTTGTTCTATTGCAAGAATTTTCATAAAACAGATAAAAACGTGTTATGAAGTAAATCCACGTAATTTAATTTTAGTTATTATTTGTTTTGTGTGCGAATGAAATTCACCATTCATCATCCAGCCATAATATCCTGGGTCTTTTTGAAAAACCTCTTCAACAGCTTGTCCTTTATACTTTCCAAAGTTAAATACTTCTACATTTTTATCATTAAAAATGATTCGTCCAGCAAAATCAACATTTTTATTTTGTGCTGTATATTCACTTAAAAATTGAATATTATTTTCAATATCAGTATATTTTGCAAGTTGCGATTTTAAAACCTCATATGTAGCATATGTATCAGCCTCGGCACTATGGGCACTTTCGAGGTCTTTATTACAATAAAATTTATATGCAGCCGAAAGCGTTCGTGGTTCTTTTTTTAGATAAAGCACATGCACATCTACAAATTTAGATTTAGACCAATCAAAATCAATTTCAGCACGTGCAAATTCTTCAGCCAAGAGCGGAATATCAAATTTATTTGAATTATATCCCGCTATATCACAATCCTTTAAAAATAAAGCAATTTGTTTTCCTACTGTTTTAAACACAGGAGCTTTTTCAACATCTGCATTTGAAATCCCATGAATTGCTGTAGATTGTGGAGGGATAGGCATTTCAGGATGTATCAGAAAATACATTTTTTCTTCACGAGCATCAGGAAAAATTTTGAGCAACGATATTTCAACTATTCTATCAGCAACAATGTTAAGTCCAGTAGTTTCGAGGTCAAAAAAAACGATTGGTTTTGTAAGTTGTAATTCCATAAAAGGCATATATAAAAAAAGGGAACTTTTATTCCCTTTTATAGTAATTATGTATTATAATTTTACACCATCATAGGCATAAGAAGCATTAAAATATCTTCATTTTCATCTTCCTTATCAACAGGCATTATCAGTCCTGCACGCGAAGGGTCAGATAGTTCAATACTTACATCTACCGAATTGATATTTTGTAAAATATCAATTAAAAAT
>JAAYPM010000031.1 GCA_012519815.1 Bacteroidales bacterium | reverse complement strand
TCAAACTCCTTGAGTATGGTGGCAATCTCTTGGGAACTAAATCTTTTTCTTTTCATAATAACAGTTTAAAATTAATACTTTTTTTTATACTTTTAAACTGTCCAGTTTTTGGGGGAGCTTACAATGTTTTCCACCTATTGAAATCCTATATTGTCGTTTCTCAAACGTAAAACCTTTCCCTAATTCCAACAAGAAGATTTGCAAATTAGAAATCAATTTCTCTTCGAGTTCGCTTTCAAGATATTGATGGTTTTCAGGAATGTTTAAAAATTCCAAAACATAAGGGTCTTTTAAAATGTCTTCTGATTTCTGAATTTCTAGTCCTTCTTTAGAAAGTTTCAAAACACCTTCTTTGTCTTTACTCAAAGCCAACCGATGAAATAACATACTTTTCATTTGTCGCTTAAGTTCCCGAACACTCCAATTTTCCTTTTCGGCTTGTTTTACATAAAAATTAACTTCAAGGTCGCTGTCGGCTTTTAGAATTTCAATATAATGACTCCAACTTAATTTTGGCTGGCTTTCATCTCTTTCAAATTGTCCAGACAGTGTCTGGATTTTTGAGAAACGCAAGTAAAACTGTCTTATTTGAAACATATTTGAACGACTAAACCCTTTTCCGTATTGCTTCGAAAGGTCTTTAGATAGTTGGTCTAAAAGCTGACTTCCATAATCCGCTTTTTCTTTTCCTCCTTGCTCAAACTCAACAATATGTTTACCGATTAACCAATAAGTTTGCACTAAAATTGTGTTTACCGAATTAGCAACCTGCTCTCTACCTTTCTGTAGTAAAGTGCCTATTTCATAGATTAGGTTATTATATTTTGATTGTTCTAAAGCCATTCTGTATTAAAATATCATTCTAATTTCAAATATAGTAAAATGAATTTGTTTTATAGTCTGTTTATATTGTGTATTATTTTTATTGCTTGCCACGCAACGATTTGGCAGCTTGGCGGTCGGGCGGGAATTTTCTTCACAAAACCTCCACCAAAAACCTACAACTTAAAATTAATAATAAAATTTCAAATAACAAACTAAACCCCGCCTGACGCTAAGCCTTTGTTACCTGCTGTTGAGTTTATTCTTTGTTATCAATAGCGTCCTAAATAAAAAAAGAGATGGCATTATTTTATCCCAAAATGCTTAATTTTGGGTTGAACTTAAAAAAAACACCATCTCATGACAAATATAACGCTGTTTTCTCAAAATAATTAAAAAAATAAACCGCAATTCTTTCAATAAAATTGTAAAGGATAGCAATAGCGATAAATATAATAAAGGTTTTAATAGTTGGACACATTTAGTATCTATGCTTTTCTGCCATTTCGCAAAAAGTCAATCAGTCAGAGATATTAGTAACGGTTTACGTTCTGCCACGGGAAATTTAAATCATTTAGGTATTCAAACAGCACCATCTAAATCTACTATAAGCTATCAAAATGCTAAACGCGACTGGCAAATATTTCAAAAATTTTACTATAAATTACTCGAAACTTTAGGACAGCAAGCTTTTCAGAAACGAGTGAAATTCCGAATTAAGTCAAAAATATTTTTGTTAGATTCTACAACTATTAGCCTGTGTTTAAGCCTCTTTGATTGGGCAAAATACAAAACAGCAAAAGAAGCAATAAAGATGCATACTTTATTAGATTACGATGGTCATCTACCTAATTATGTTAATATTACAGACGGTAAAACTGCTGATAACAAAGGGGCTTATGATATTCCCTTGATAAAAGAGAGTGTTATCGTTGGCGATAGGTTTTATAATGACTTTTATTTGCTAAATCTTTGGGACAGCAAAGGAGTATTCTTCGTGATTAGACATAAAGAAAACATCGCCTTTAAGACTATAAAAGAAAATAAATTGCCCGAAAACAGGCACCATCATATACTGAAAGATGAAACCATAGAACTTACCGGCGTACAATCTAAAAAAAAGTATCCAAAACGACTAAGGCGAGTAGCAATATGGGATGAAGAAAATCAACAAACCATAGAATTGATAACTAATCAAATGTCTTGGACAGCAAACACAATAAGCGAGCTGTATAAAGCCAGATGGCAAATAGAAATATTTTTCAGAGAAATAAAACAACTGCTTCATATCAAATCTTTTATAGGAACATCTGAAAATGCAGTTATGATACAGATATGGACAGCCTTAATAACAATACTTATCCTAAAAGCACTAAAAGCGATGGCTAAATACAAATGGTATTTATCAAATTTAGTAGCATTTATAAGATTAAACTTATTTGTAAAAATTGAACTGCAAAAATGGTTAGATGCACCATTTGAAGAGCCAAAACCACCACCTGAAAAATATAAACAGGGGGTCTTATTCTAAAAATTTAGAAAAGCGTAGCTATAAACTAGTAAATACGTTAAATTTGGAGTGCCTAAAAATTATTTAGGACAGTATTGATAATTAGTAAAGAAAATTCAATACCAGAATCGTTTTCTTCAAATTGTAAATGTGCTTGTGATGTATATACAAAAATCACAATGATTTCTAATGAAGACAGCATGTTGGATAAATATTTCAAGCAGACAAGATATTTATTTTATTCGTATGGGTAGTTTCATTGATAACACACAGATAACAGAATTTTTATCTAAAGAAATAGAACTTAAACAGTTTAAGCTGACTTTTAAAGATTATAATAAAATAAGTAAATATTTAGAGGATACTATTTTATTGGAAAATGAAAACAATCAATTTATTACAAAAATGGTCTTTGTAAAGAATAAAGGTTTGGTTTCTTATACAACAGTAAATGGAGAAGAGTGGAATGTAATAGATACAAATCAGTAAAAATGGCACATTCTCCAAGTAATAAAAACCGAATATAAATCAGAAACCCGTGTATGCAAAAATTGAAGTTTATTTAAGTTCCTCACGAATTTTCGCTTCAATTTCATTTGCAAGTTCAGGATTGTCAAGTAATAGTTGTTTTACAGATTCTCTTCCTTGTCCTAATTTGGTATCTCCATAACTAAACCAAGAACCACTTTTTTTAACAATTTCGAGTTCTACACCAATATCAATAATTTCTCCTACTTTTGAAATTCCTTTTCCAAACATTATATCAAATTCAACACTTTTAAAAGGAGGTGCAACTTTATTTTTAACCACTTTGGTACGTGTTCTATTACCTTGAACTTGGTCTCCGTCTTTTAATTGCCCAATTCTTCGTACATCAATACGCACCGAAGAGTAAAATTTGAGTGCATTTCCACCAGTTGTGGTTTCAGGATTTCCAAATAACACACCAATTTTTTCGCGTAATTGATTTATAAAAATAACCGTTGTATTTGTTTTATTAATTGTTGCAGTTAGTTTTCTAAGAGCTTGAGACATTAATCGAGCTTGTAAACCCATTTTAGAATCACCCATATCACCTTCAATTTCTGCTTTTGGTGTAAGTGCTGCTACTGAGTCAATTACAATTATATCAATAGCTCCAGATCGAATTAAATGGTCGGTGATTTCAAGTGCTTGTTCACCATTATCAGGTTGTGATATAAGAAGATTTTCTATATCAACACCTAAATTGCTTGCATAAAATCGGTCAAACGCATGTTCTGCATCAATAAATGCAGCTAATCCGCCTTGCTTTTGACATTCGGCAATAGCATGTATTGAAAGTGTTGTTTTTCCCGAAGATTCTGGTCCGTATATTTCTATTACTCGTCCGCGTGGGTATCCACCTACACCTAAAGCAATATCAAGTCCAATAGAACCAGACGAAATAGCAGGAATATCCTCAATTGCAGTGTCGCCAAGTTTCATGATAGTGCCTTTACCAAAGGTTTTATCAATTTTATCTAATGTAAGTTGTAGTGCTTTTAATTTTTCTTTTTGTACTGATGAATCTGTCATGGTATTGAATTTTAAATATTTTACAGCAAAAGTATCAAATTTTATCTTTTATTCCATAGTATTGTCTAATAAAAAATTAAATGTCTGTTTTTTTATGTGAAAAAATTACGATATATTTGAAATATTATGACGCATAAAAATAGTATGAATAGATTGAAAGTTAGCGAGATACTAAAAGTTTTTGATGAGTTTGCACCTTTTTCATTGCAAGCATCATATGATAATTCAGGATTACTTGTAGGAAACAAGAATGATGAAATAACTAAAATACTTTTTACTATAGATGTTACAGAGGCTGTTATTGACGAAGCAATACAAGTAAAAGCAGATTGCATTATAGCTCATCATCCTCTTATTTTTAATGGATTACGGCGATTAAATTCCTCTAATGATGTTGAGCGTTCAGTTGAAAAAGCAATTAAACATTCTATTGCAATTATATGTGTGCATACTAATATTGATTTTGTTGCTCAGGGTGTAAATAAAAAAATAGCTGATAAAATAGGATTACACAATCAAAAAATTTTATCGCCAACTCCCAATACTTTGCTTAAAATTGTGAGTTTTGTACCTACTTCTCACTATAAATCAGTGTTTGAGGCAATGGCTTTGGCAGGAGCTGGACATATTGGAAAATACGATATGTGTGGATTTTCAACTTCGGGATATGGAACGTTTCGGGCACTTGATGATGCCCAACCGTTTGTTGGAAAACCGCATACTTTACATACAGAACAGGAGCAAAGAGTTGAAATGATATTGCCGCGATATAAAAAAGATGCAGTAATTGCAGCATTGCTTGCAACGCATCCGTATCAAGAGGTTGCGTATGATATATATTCACTCGAAAACTATCATACTCAAATAGGTTCGGGTATTATTGGTGATTTGCATGAAAAAGAATTAGTTCCTGATTTTTTACAACGAATTAAATCAATTTTTGAAACTCCTTGTATTCGCGTAACAGATGCTTCGATTTCAAAAATAGTGCGTGTGGCAGTTTGTGGCGGCTCTGGAAGTTCGTTGATTTCTCATGCTATTTCGCAACAAGCAGATATTTTTATTACTGCAGATGTAAAATATCATGATTTCTTTCTGTCTGAAAATAAAATGATTATAGCCGATATTGGACATTATGAGTCGGAACAATATACAAAAGAAATTTTTTATGAGATTGTAACAAAAAAATTTCCTAAATTTGCCACTCATTTTTCAACGGTTAATACAAACCCGATAAAATATCTTTAAAGAATATGGCAAAAAAAGAAAATGCAGTTAAACAAGTTTCGGTAGGAGACAAACTGAAAGCATTATATCAATTACAAGAAATTGATTCAAAAATTGATCAAATTCAAACACTTCGTGGAGAATTGCCACTTGAAGTTAAGGATTTAGAAGACGAAGTTGCTGGTTTACAAACAAGAATTGGAAAAATTCAAGAAGAAATATCTGAAAAAAATCAAGATATTCAAAGTAAAAAAAATGAAATTATTAATTCAACTGCTCTTATTAAAAAATATGAAGAGCAGCAAATGGATGTACGCAACAATCGTGAATTTGAATCTATATCAAAAGAAATTGAATTTCAAAAATTAGAAATCGAATTATGCGAAAAACGCATTAAAGAATTTAATTTTGATATAGAAAATAAAACAAAACTTTTTGAGGAATCAAAAACACGTCTTGATGATAGACTTATAGATTTGCAGCAAAAACAATCAGAATTAGATTCAATTATTTCTGAAACTAAAAAAGATGAAGACGAGTTACTTGCTAAATCTAAAAAACTTTCAGCTTTAATAGAAGAAAGATTAGTAAATGCATATAAACGAATCCGCAGTAATGCTCGAAATGGCTTGGCTGTTGTGAGTGTTGAACGTGATGCTTGTGGAGGATGTTTTAATAAAATACCGCCTCAACGTCAATTAGATATTAAAACACATAGAAAAATTATTGTGTGCGAATATTGTGGACGAATCCTTATTGATGGTGAATTACTGTTTCAACAAGAAGAAAAAAAATAAATAGTATTTCTATATTAAAAAAAAAGCCGATTGCATTAATTAAAATCGGCTTTTTTTTATTGAAAATCTTATATATACTATCTTTACAAAAAACATCTTGCTTAATCAAAAATGAAATTTTATGGATTTTAATAATTATAGCTTTCTTATAGGTCCGTTATTAATTTTTCTTGCTCGTATGTGTGATGTTTCAATGGGGACTATACGTATAATTTTTGTATCGAAAGGCTTTAAAACATTGGCAGCATGTATAGGATTTTTTGAATTGCTTATTTGGATAATTGCAATTAGTAATGTTTTGCAACGTCTTGATAGTTGGGTGTATTATATTGCATATGCAGCAGGTTTTGCTACTGGTAATTATGTTGGAATGTTGATTGAAGAAAAACTTGCAATTGGATATGAAATGATTCGTATTATAACCAGAAACGAAGCTGGTGAAATGATTCATGTGCTTCGAGAGCAAGGATATGGCACTACTGTGGTTCCTGCACAAGGGCGAGATGGAGCGGTTGCTGTTATTTATGTTATTATTAACAGACGAAATGTAAAGCATGTGGTAAATATTATTAAAGAATATAATCCAAAAGCATTTTACACGGTTGAAGATATTCGTTTTGTAAATAGAGATTTAAACACATGGCACGCTACTAAACATTTAGGTGAAAAAAAATAGAAAATGTTGAGGTGCTTTAAAAATAAAGATACTATTATAGTATGTGTGTAAACTCTTTGAATATTTGGTTGTTTTACGATAAAACGCCAAATTTCTTTAAATTCCTAATCCAAGTTCAAAATTATCAGTTCGTGAATGCGATTGCAGAACTCTTCCACCACGAGGAACATCGTTTGTAACCCATACGTTACCACCAATTATTGCTCCAGCTCCTATAGTAATTCGTCCGAGTATTGTTGCATTTGAATAAATAATCACATTATCTTCAACAATTGGATGTCGAGGAATGCCTTTTATAGGATTTCCATCTTTGTCGAGAGGGAAATTTTTTGCTCCTAATGTTACACCTTGATATAATTGTACATGATTTCCAATAATAGATGTAGCACCAATTACCACCCCAGTTCCGTGATCTATAGTAAAATATTCGCCTATTTGTGCTTCTGGATGAATATCAATACCTGTTTCGGAATGTGCCATTTCTGAAATAATACGAGGAAGTAAGGGCACAGCAAGTTTTACTAATTCGTGTGCAACTCTATAATGAATTAATGATTTAATTACAGGATAACAAAAAATAATTTCAGCAAATGATTTTGCTGCTGGGTCGCCATTATATGCAGCTTGAATATCTGTTGAAATAAGTCGGCGGATTTCTGGTAATTTTTCAATAAACGAAAGACTGAGCATTTCGGTCTGTTCTTCGCATGAATTACCGTTTGCAAATATCATTTTTTGTTCCTGACATTCAAAACACAAGCCGCGCTTAATTTGTCGTGAGAGTTGCTGAAATAATTTATCAATATTTACGCCTGTATAATATGAAATGGTTTCTTCTTTTAGTACATCTTTCCCAAAATAACCGGGAAAAATGATTTCTTTTATCAGTTCCATTATATTTTTCAATTCTCCTATCGAAGGCATTGGTGAACCATGATTGGGTTCATGATACACAGTATTATATGATTCTGGAGTAGAAAGATTGTGAATGGTTTGCGTAAGAATTTTTTGCGTATGTTTTTTTCTTGCCATGCTTGTATAATGATATAATGTAATTAAAAAGGTAAAAAAGTATTATTTTTCATCTTCTTTTTCTGCTAAAATATAGTCTAATTGGCGTTTAACCAAATCTGCTCGCACAATTTTTACGGTAACTTCATCGCCAAATGTATATACTTTGTTGCGATGGCGACCTCGTAAGCAATAATTACGCTCATCAAACAAATATTGATCGTCATCTAAATCGCGAATTGATACCATGCCTTCGCATAGATTTTCTTTGATTTCCACATACATTCCCCACTCGGTAACGCCTGAAATAACACCGTCAAACACTTCTCCAATATGATCTTTCATCCATTCTACCTGCTTATATTTAATTGAAGCACGCTCTGCATTTGCTGCTAAAATTTCTTTGTTTGTTGCGTGTCTACATAGCTCTTCGTATTCTTCGAGTGATGCCGATTTTTGATTTTGCAGATATCTGTCTAAAAGACGGTGTACCAGCATGTCGGGATATCTTCGGATAGGAGATGTAAAATGTGTGTAATGAGAAAATGCTAAACCGTAATGTCCTATATTTTCGCAGGTGTACACCGCTTTTGCCATGGCTCTTACGGCAAGTGTTTCAAATATATTTTGCTCTTTTTTATCTTTAACCTCGTTGAGTAATTTGGTAATTGATTTTGATGTGTTCATACCTCCAGAGGTATTGATTTTGTATCCAAATTTTTTAATAAAATTAGAAAAATCAGTTAATTTAAATTCATCTGGTACATCATGCACGCGATACACAAACGTAGGAGCATTTTTCTTTTTGCCAATAAATTCAGCAACACGTTTATTTGCAAGCAGCATAAATTCTTCTATTAATTTATTTGCATCTTTTGATTCTTTATAGAAAACTCCAAGCGGTTTCCCTTCTGCATCAATTTCAAATTTTACTTCTTTTTTATCAAAAGCAATAGCTCCTTTTGCGAATCGTTGTGTCCGTAATTGCTTTGCAAGCATGTCCATAGTGTTAATTTCTTCAACAAAATCGCCTTGTTTTGATTCAATAATAGTTTGAGCCTCTTCATAGGTAAACCGTCTGTCCGAATGTATAACTGTTCGTCCAAACCATTCTGAAATAACTTCAGCATTTTTATTCATAACAAACACCGCCGAAAAGGTAAGTTTGTCTTCCTTTGGTCGGAGCGAACATACATTATTTGAAAGCTTTTCAGGAAGCATAGGCACAACTCTATCAACCAAATATACTGATGTTGCACGCAAACGGGTTTCTTCTTCTAATACAGTATTTGGACGTACATAATGTGTTACATCGGCAATGTGTATTCCTACCTCATAGGTTTCATTATCAAGAAATTGAATTGATAAAGCATCATCAAAATCCTTTGCATTATCTGGGTCAATTGTGAATGTTGTAACATTTCTAAAATCTTTTCGTGATGCAATTTCTTTGTCCGAAATTTCTTCGGATATTGTTTTCATATATTCCTCTACAGGATTTGGAAATCGGTAGGGTAAGTCAAATTCCGCAAGAATTGCATGCATTTCGGTTTCGTGATTTCCTGCATCTCCAAGAACTTCAACAACTTCGCCAATAGGATTTTTTGCTTTTTTGGGCCAGTCAGAAATTCGAACAATAACCTTTTGTCCATCTTTTGCACCATGTAAATCTTCATGAGCAACAAAAATATCGTAGGGAGCAATTTTTTTATCTACAATTACAAATGCATACTTGTTGTTTTTTTCTACTAATCCTACAAATTCTCGTTTTCCTTCTTCAAGAATTTCAACAACCTCACCTTCAGGTCTTCGTCCTTTAGATCCTGCAAATAAAAACACTCGCACCGTGTCGCCGTGCATAGCATGATTGAGGTTTGGCGGAGAAATAAACACATCTTCGTCCATTTCGGGACTTATAATATATGCTGTTCCGTAGGGGGTAGAATCAACTTTTCCAATAATATATCCTAATTGTGATTTTAAACGATATTTTCCGCGTTCAACTTCTTCAATTTCTTCTTTGTGAATTAAAATTTTTAACGATTGTGCAAGTTTATGTTTATCTTCTTGATTCGTAATGCGTAAACGTGAAAGTAATTGTTTTGTATTAAATGGTTTACGCGGAGAGGCACGAAATATATGTAAAACTTTTGCAGTTAAATCTACAGCAGTAGGGTGAAAAGATTTTCGTTTTTTTTTGCTCATATATCTGATTTTCGTTTTTTGTTTCGTACAATAATACCACAAAATAACTGATTTTTACTACTAACAGAAATGAAAATTTGTTTCAATACATTCATAATTTGTATAATTTTTTAGAGTATTAGTAATAGTCAAATTATTTGGTTTTTTGATTGTTAGGTGTGTTGAAAAACGTATCAGTTTCAATTGTTGGATATTCAAAGGTGAAATTGGGCAATGCAATATTTCCTTCTAAAATATACGCTGCCATATTTGACAAAGGATTAAAACACAAAGATGATTCAAATGTAGCAACTGGTTTTTTATAATATGTATGTGTGATAGTTTTTATCACAAAAAATAAAAATGATATAATAATAAGAAATTTTCCTGCTCCAAACATAACGCCGAGCAGCTTGTTGAGCCATGCTAATGAAATTGCTTTAATAAAGGAGGTGAGTAATTTTGTTATAATAAATGATAGAATTACCACAATTAAAAAAATCATGCTAAACGCAACTATTTCTTTATATTCGTTTGAAATACCAAAGGTGTTTTGTACAAAATCTCCTCCTTGTGCCGAAAATGACATAGCTACCCAAATACCAAGAATTAAGGTAAAAAAAGTGCCTCCTTCAGAAATAAGTCCGTTTTTAAACCCCTTAAATCCACCCCATAAAACAGGTATTAAAACTAAAATATCAATATAATTTATATTCATTTTTATTGTAAATATTTTTTTGAAACAAATTGAACAGGATAATATGCTGCTATAAATCCTACGCTTACTACCATGGCCAATACATATAGAGTGTCCATTAATTGAATTTGTACAGGATAGGCATCAACTGCAAATGCATTGCTTGTGGTTGATAGTGTAATGATTCCGTATGTTTGTTGAATGTATGTAATACCCAATCCTACCACAATACCTATACATGCACCTAAGAGTGAAATAATCCACCCTTCTAACACAAAAATCTTTTTAATTGTTGGTACATCAGCACCCATGCTTTTTAATATTTGAATGTCGCGTTGTTTTTCAATAATAAGCATGGTAATTGCCCCTACAATACTAAATGACGCAATAACAAGAATAAGCGAAACTATAAGAAACGTAATAAGTTTTTCGCTTTGTGTTATTTTATATAAAAATGCATGTTGTAAATCTTTATTTTGCACAAGATAATCATCGCCAATAAGTTGTGATATTTTTTTCATAACCGCTTTTTCATTACTACCTGCTTGTAAGGCTATTTCAATAGCGGAAACTTCGTTGTTATTATATTCTAATAATTCTCGTGCAAACGCAAGAGACGATAGTATATATGTATTATCAATTTCTTGTTGCACCGAAAAAACACCACAGGGATATGCATATTTTTTATTAAAATCATCAAGAGGATTGAGTGCCGAAGTGCTTTTTCTTTTTGCTGCGTATATGTGCAGAGCATCTCTAAAATATAAACCAATAGAAAGATCGTGGGCAATTCCTTGTCCTACAGTTACGTATGGGATTACATCATCGTGAATTGCAAAATTACCTGAAATTAAAATTGAATCAACAGCAATTGTTTCAGCATAATTTTTTGAAACACCTTTTATTTTAGCAATTAATTGTTTGTCGGTATATGAAAGCAACACATCTTCAATTAATATTTCTGAATATGACGCAACCTCAGGTATAGAGGTAATGTGCACAAAAGCAGAGTCGGGGATAAAAACACCACCATTTTTATGCGTGATGCGAATATCGGGGTCAAATACATTAAACAACGACATGATAAACAATGCAAGTCCATTAAAAACAGACATAGCAATAATAAGAGCCATGCTTACCACTGCAACCAGAGTAACAGAAACGCCAGTTATGTAATTTATAGCATTTTTGCTGTTTTTGCTAAATAAATATCGTCTTGCTATGTACCATGAAAACGGCATAATTACTCTTTATATGCTTTTACAATTAATCCTGTACCTGTAGTGTTTTTTGTATTGACATCAAGTGCGTTCAAAATCAAACAAAATGGCATAACAATACTATAATATATAGGTAAAATCAAAAAACAGAGCTTAGAAAAATTTATCAATAAAATAGGATATTTCATAGACAATTTCCATGAGATTTTCCCGAATGTTCCGTAGGAATAATACGCTTCAACCTTTGAAAATCCTGCCGATTGTAGTTTTTGTGTAATGTCAGAAATGCTATATCCATCACGCACATGTTCTCCTACAAATGATTCATCGTGTTCACCGTGCACATCAGATCCGCCTTGGTCTGAAGGAGTAGAAATAAGTACCATTCCTTGGTTTTGTAATGATGCATAAAAATTTTCAAAAACCTTTGTGTCTTCAAGAATATGTTCCATAACATCAACACACAGAATCATATCGGCTGGTTTGTTGGAAATATATTGCGTTAAATCGCCTAATATATACTGCACTTTAGTTTTACCAATTGAGGTGAAAAATGTATTGCAATCATCAACTTGTGTTTGCTTAACATCAATACCAACAATAGAAAATGAGGGATTTAATCGCGACATATACTGCACATATTGCCCAAATCCAGCACCAGCATCAAGTATATGTGCATTGCTTGGAGCAGTTTTATTCCATTTTCGTAATTCTTTTTTTATATGCCATGCACGTAACAGCAAAATATCAAGAAGAACATAAAAAAATTTTCTAAAAAAAGGTGTTGTATTAAAAACAGAACCAAGACTGTGTTTTATAGGGTCATATTCCATAATGTGTTGTTATTTAAGTAGTTCTTCAATGCGTGATTCGTAATCAAGAGAATCGTCTAAAAAGAATGCTAATTCGGGAACAATTCGCAACTGTTTTGCAACTTTTTGTGCGAGGATTGTTCGTATTCGCACAGTGTTTTTTTGCAGTTTTTCAAATAACTCTTGTTTATCGTCTTGATTTGGTGCAAAAATACTTACATACACTTTTGCAAATGATAAATCGGGAGCAATACGTACCGTAGTAACCGTTAATAATGCACCGCGAAACAAGCTACGCGATTCTTTTTGTAAAATATCGCTTATATCTCGTTGTAAAAGACGAGCTACTTTATTTTGTCGTGTTGTTGTCATTGTCGTATTATTCTAAATTCATTCAAAAATACAAATAAAAATGAAAGCACGGTCTCTCTGTTTATAAAAAACGATAACTCTATACATCAAACTAAAAATGCACATTAGTAAATACGTGGTTTTACTTAAAATAAAAAACTGTTTTTATTCTCAAATCATAAAATGTATATTTGCAAAACAATTATATAATATGAGTAAAATTATAGCAAAAGAAATACTTTCGGAACGAGTTGTGAAGTTGGAGATAGAAGCTCCAAGAATTGCACAAAAACGGAAAGCTGGGCATTTTGTAATAGTTAAAGTTGGTGAAAAAGGCGAGCGAATACCATTAACCATTTCGCAAGCAAATAAAGAAACAGGGACGATTACATTAGTTGTGCAAAAAGTAGGTGTTTCAAGTCATAAATTATGTGCACTTGAGGTGGGAGATGAAATTACTGACGTTGTAGGACCTCTTGGACAAGCTACACATATTGAGAAATTTGGCTCTGTTTTATGTGCAGGTGGAGGTGTGGGAATTGCACCATTATTGCCTATTGTGGAGGCAATGAAAGCTGCAGGAAATAAAGTTATAACTGTGCTTGCAGGACGATCTAAGGAGTTTGTTATTTTAGAGGAAGAAATTAGAAAAAAATCTGATGAGGTAATTATTATGACTGATGATGGTTCGTATGGAAACAAAGGATTAGTAACCGAAGGAATGGAGCGTGTGATATCGCAAGAGAAAGTGAATCTTTCGGTAGTTATTGGGCCAGCTATTATGATGAAATTTTGTACTTTGCTCACTAAAAAATATAATATTCCTACGGTTGTGAGTTTAAATACAATAATGGTTGATGGCACTGGAATGTGTGGTGCATGTAGAATTACCGTAGGTGGAAAAACAAAATTTGTATGTGTAGATGGACCTGAGTTTGATGCTCATCAAGTTGATTTTGATGAAATATTGCAACGTTTACAAGCGTATAAACATCAAGAGGCAGAGGCATATCAAGCCACTTTAAACAAGTAAACAACAAATAGCATGTCGTTAGATAAAGAATATTTGAAAGAACAACGTAGCCTTGCTTGGAGAGATGAATTGCGTAAAAGCATGCCCGCAAAAGAACGCACATCGCGTGAACGTGTTAGTATGCCTGAACAAGAACCACTTGTACGTAACAAAAATAATGAAGAAGTAAATCTTGGATTAACCGAACAAATGGCAATTGAAGAAGCTCGCCGCTGTTTAGATTGTGTAGATCCTACATGTATATCGGGTTGTCCTGTAAGTATAAATATCCCAAGTTTTATAAAACATATTGAAAAGTCTGATTTTCTTGGAGCTGCAAAAGTGCTAAAAGAAACAAGTGCTTTGCCTGCGGTGTGTGGAAGAGTATGCCCACAAGAAATACAGTGCGAAAAAGCATGTTTTTATACCGTAAAACTTAACAAAACACCTGTAGCAATTGGACATTTAGAGCGATTTGCTGCTGATTTTGAACAAAAGTCAGGTTCAGTATCTGTGCCTGAAATAGCTCCTAATAATGGTTTTAATGTAGCGGTTATAGGTGCTGGTCCTGCTGGATTATCAGCCGCAGGAGATTTGGCAAAATATGGCTGTAATGTTACTGTTTTTGAGGCTTTACACGAAATAGGAGGGGTGCTTAAATATGGAATACCCGAATTTCGACTCCCAAATTCTGTTGTTGATGTGGAAATTAACAGCTTAAAGAAAATGGGTGTGAAATTTTTTACTAACTTTGTAGTTGGAAGTACAGCAAGTATTCAAGATTTGCGAGAAGAAGGATTTGATGCTTTTTTTGTAAGTAGTGGGGCAGGGCTTCCAAATTTTATGGGAATACCGGGTGAAAACTATTCGGGAATAATGTCGTCTAATGAATATTTAACGCGAGTGAATTTAATGAATGCTGCACAATCTGATTACGATACGCCTGTGTTTCTTGGAAAACATGTGGCGGTAATTGGCGGTGGTAACACAGCTATGGATTCTGTGCGTACAGCAAAACGCTTAGGTGCCGAAAAAGCAATGATAGTGTATCGAAGAACAATTGAAGAAATGCCTGCACGAGTTGAAGAAATTTACCACGCACAAGCCGAAGATATTGAATTTTTTTGTCTTACAAATCCAATTGAATATAAAGCAGACGAAACAGGCCATGTGTCATCAATGACTGTGCAAAAAATGGAATTAGGTGAACCCGATGCAAGTGGTAGAAGACGCCCCGTACCAATGCCAAATTCAGAATATGAAATTCCTGTTGATTTGGTAATTGTGAGTGTTGGGGTTTCGCCAAATCCTCTTGTGCCTAAAAGTTTACCAGAACTTGTGATGAGTAAATGGGGAACAATTGAAGTGGATAAAGAAACAATGCAAGCTCATAATGTACCTGATGTGTTTGCAGGAGGTGATATTGTTCGTGGGGGTGCAACGGTAATACTTGCAATGGGCGATGGCAGAAAAGCTGCGGCAGGAATAATGAAATATTTAAAATCAAAACATACCAAATAATTATAATTATGATAGATACTTCGGTAACATATGCGGGACTAACGCTTAAAAATCCTCTTATTGTAGGAAGTTGTGGCTTAACAAACTCTATTGAAAGCTTAAAAAAACTTGAATCAAACGGCGCTGCGGCTGTGGTGTTAAAGTCAATTTTTGAAGAGCAAATTCTGCGACAGGCAGATTATGAGGTGGCTGAGGCTCAAAAAAATGAGTTTTTATACAGTCAGTATTCTGATTCTTTAGATTATATTGACCAATATATTAAAGAAGATACGATTGTGTCATATCTTGCGTTTATTCAACAAGCAAAAAAAGAATTGCTTATACCTGTAATTGCAAGCATAAACTGTGTTTCATCATACGAGTGGAGTAGATTTGCAAAACGAATTCAAGATGCAGGTGCTGACGCAATTGAATTAAATATATTTTTACATGCCTCTGATGAATCTGATACTGATTTTGAAAAAACATATTTCGATATAATTGCACAAGCCAAAAAACATCTTACTATTCCTGTAACTGTTAAAATGACGCATAATTTTACGAAATTATCTCAATCAATTCAAGCTATTTCTAAAACGGGAATTAAAGGTTTGGTGCTGTTTAATAGATTTAATGCAACTGATATTGATATTGAAACTATGAAAGTTGCTCCAAAACAACCATATAGTAATCCGCAAGAGTATATTTTGCCATTACAATGGATAGGCTTAAATGCAAAAAAAGTTTCGTGTGATTTGGTTGCCTCAACGGGAATTCATTCAGGAGAAACGGCAATTAAACAAATTCTTGCTGGTGCAACTGCGGTGCAAGTGGTTTCTGCTTTGTATAAAAATGGACCAGAATATATTCAAACTATGTTACAAGACATTGAAAAATGGATGGAACGTAAAGGATTTAATTATGTGTCGCAATTTAAAGGTATGTTAAGTGCTGCAAATAATAATCCGGCTGCCTATGAGCGTATTCAGTTTATGAAATACTTTAGCCAAATTGATAAGTAATTATATAAAAAAGGATTCATTTGAATCCTTTTTTTTTTGCTATATCCCTACTTAAATTTTGGTAAAGTCCAATTATATCGAACACTTAAGGTGCGAACTGTAAAAATTGATGCTGCTGCGGTAAATATTGTTATTGTTTGAGGAACGTTAAACGTCATGAGAACTACAAACAATAATCCTCCTAATAAACAGGCAGTTGCATATATTTCTTTATGAAAAATAAGAGGTATTTCATTACATAAAACATCGCGAATTATTCCTCCAACTACTGCGGTAGTTATGCCCATCATAATTGCAATTGGTGTGTGAATTTGCGTAATTAATCCTTTTTGCAAACCAATAATTGTAAATACACTTATACCTATGGTATCAAAGAAAAAGAGTGCTTTTGGAAAACGAATAATGGTAGGACGAAATAAAAATGTAAGAATAACTGCAATACAAATGGTGTAAAAAATATGAATGTCATGTAACCATGTAACAGGAGTGTTACCAAGCATCATGTCTCGCAAAGTGCCGCCACCAATTGCCGTAACAAAACCTAAAAAAATTCCTCCAAATAAATCAAATTTTTTTTCGGCAGCAGCAAGTGCTCCACTCACAGCAAATGCAAATGTTCCTAAATAATCAAATACTTGAATAACTTCATTTGTCATCTAAGCAAAAATTAACTATACATTAAACTTAAAATGCATAATATCACCATCTTGAACAATATATTCTTTTCCTTCCATAGCCATTTTTCCCGCTTCTTTTACTGCAAGTTCAGAGCCGTACGAAATAAAATCTTCATATTTTATAACTTCAGCTTTTATAAAACCTTTTTCAAAATCGGTGTGAATAACTCCCGCAGCTTGCGGTGCTTTATCTCCTTTATGATAAGTCCACGCGCGCACTTCTTTTACTCCTGCAGTAAAATATGTTTCTAAATTGAGCAATGCGTATGCTTCTCGAATAAGCTTGTTTACGCCCGGTTCTTCCAATCCTAAATCTAACAAAAATAGACTTTGTTCTTCTGGTGTTTCTAATTCTGCAATTTCCGCCTCGCTTGCAGTGGCAAGGGTTAAAACCGATGCTCCTTCATCTGCAACACTTGCAATAACAGCATCAACATGATGATTTCCCTTGAGTCCCGCTTCATCAACATTACACACATATAATACAGGTTTTTGTGTAAGTAAATGAAGGTCGTAAATTGCTTCAATTTCTTGTTCGTTGAGTGATAAACTACGCACAGAATTTCCTGCTTCAATATGTTTTTTTACACGTTCAAGCACATCGTATGTGAATTTTGCTTGCTTATCATTACCAGTTTGAGCTTGTTTTTTTACTTTGCCAATACGTGCTTCTACTGTTTCAAGGTCTTTTAGTTGCAATTCTATATCAATTGTTTCTTTATCTCGAACTGGATTTATAGAACCATCAACATGCGTAATGTTTTCGTTTTCGAAACATCGTAATACATGAATAATAGCATCAGTTTCACGAATATTTGCTAAAAATTTATTACCAAGTCCTTCACCTTTACTCGCTCCTTTTACAAGTCCCGCAATGTCAACAATATCAACAGTTGCAGGAAGAATACGTTCGGGTTTTATTATTTTTGCAAGTTCGTTTAACCGTGTATCAGGCACAGTAATAACACCAATATTTGGCTCAATTGTACAAAAAGGAAAATTTGCTGCTTGTGCTTTTGCATTTGTAACACAATTAAATAATGTTGATTTTCCTACGTTGGGGAGTCCAACAATCCCACATTTTAATCCCATATATCTCTATTGTTTTATTTTTTTGACAAACATACATGTTTATTTATTCTCTGTGTATAGAATGATTCAATTGTTGTGAACAATTATCTGCTACTAAATTTCATTCGGTAATCAATAGGAACGGTACCTTTTTCAATAGCAACAAGTTGTTTTTTTAGTAATTTTTTACGGAGAGGATTCACATGATCTATAAACAATTTTCCTTCAAGGTGATCATATTCATGTTGAATAATTCGTGCTATAATGCCCGAATATGTAGTTATATGCTCAGTGAAAGACTCATCGTAGTATTTTATAGTAACCTGTGATGGACGACTGATTTCTTCGCGTATTCCGGGAACACTTAAACAGCCTTCTACAAATCTCCATTCTTCACCCGAAAGTTCAATAATTTCGGGATTTATAAACACTTTTTTAAAATCCTCTGCTTCTGGGTAATCTTCTACCATTGATGAGGCATCAATAATAAATAATCGTATAGAAAGACCAATTTGAGGAGCTGCAAGTCCCACACCATCAGAAACATTCATGGTTTCAAACATGGTGTCTATAAGCAATTGTAAATCTTCGTAGGATTCATCAATTTCTTCGGCATGTTTTCTCAAAACTGAATTTCCATATCCATATACTGGTTTAACCATAACATTATTTTTTTTGTTCTAAATATGATTGTAAAATAATAGTCGCACTAATAGTATCAATCATTTCTTTATTTTGTCTTTTTTTCTTACCAATTCCACTATCAAGAACCGTTTGATGTGCAATTGATGAGGTAAAACGTTCATCTATATACACAATAGGATACGAAGGGAACATTTTCCTAAATTTTTTGTCAAAGATATCAATAAATTTTTGATTTTCTGATGGTTCGTTCCTAAGAGTCTTTGCTTGTCCAATTACAACAAGATCAACGGTTTCTTTTGCAAAATAATCACGTAAAAAATCAAAAATATCATGCGTTCGCACGGTGGTTAGTCCGGTGGCTATTATTTGTAGTGAATCGGTAACTGCAATTCCTGTTCGTTTTGTTCCATAATCTATTGCTAAAATTCGTCCCATATTATTTAGTTATTTAACAGCAATGGCAGATATTTCTACAAGAGCATTCATAGGAAGTGCTGTAACTTCAATAGTTTGACGAGCCGGAAATGGAGGCGTAAAAAAACTACTATACACGGCATTTATTTCTGCAAATTGCGACATGTCGGTGGTAAATATTGAACAAAAGGTAATGTTTGAAAAATCCATATCAGCAGCTTGTAAAATAGCTGCAATATTATCCATTACTTGTTTTGTGGCACTTCTCATATCGGTATGTATTAAACAATTACCTTCCTGATTATACGGAATTTGTCCCGAAATATACAAGGTATTGCCTTTTTTAATAGCCTGACTATAAGGTCCTATTGGTTTTGGTGCATGTGGCGATTCTATATTCATATTCTATAAAAATAAATTACATTAAATATTGATTTCCGCTTCGTAAATCGAGTTTTAAATCTTTTAACATATCCGCTTTTACACGAATGGTAAAATCCCAGCGTTGCCGCGTCCCTATTGGAACCCAGTTAAATGTCATTTGCCAACAATGCAGGTTGCGATATACATCTATGCTGGTATATGATATTGCTTGTTTTGTAAAATCCCAACCCGTGCGGAATGTAATATTCCAATTTTTTGTGAGACTAAAACTTCCGTTTATTCCCATTGTTTGTATTACATTATTCGAAACAGAATCAAGTGCATTAAACTCATTATAATAATATTTTCGCGGCACACTTAACGAATATGATATTCGCAGATTCCATGGCACGTCCCAGTAAGTAAAATCACTTGTTTTTGGCAGCGACTTTTTGTCTTTAATTGGTCCAAATGTATATCCAAGTGATGTTTGCCATTTTTCGTCTAATTTTCTCCATAATCGTCCGTATTTATCAATCATATATGAATTTGATGTAACCAACTGTGGTGTGTTTTTGTCGCCTTTATTTATAAGTGCATACGGATTATAGTTTGCAGAGTATTGAATATCAAGACGTTTAAATAATTTTGTATTTCCCGACATATTGATAGTACTCATACGGAGCGAATCAGCTGCAAAATTATAACTTCCTGTAATTGTAAAACGTTCAATCAGTTTCACATTTTTATATCCTGTAACAGTGTCTTGAGCATCGCGGATTTTTGCTTCAATATTATTACCTAATGTAAACGAAACAGCACTTCGTTTTGTGTTTGAAGGTTGTCCGTATAGCCCATTCGAAAAATAAGAGTATTCACGCATATCTCCCTGAGCATTCGATTGATACGTTCCGTAAAAGTTATATTTTTGAGCAGAAAAATCTGGTGATAAATTATATGAAACACTGGGAGACATAACATGTCGTATTGCTCGAATATAGCGAGATTTGAATTGATACATTCCGTATATTTTTGTATGTAAACTTACACTTGTAGAGTAATTATACACTCTATTAAATTCAGAAATAGTATTTTCCACAACACCTCCGTATGTGGTGTCGGTAGTTGTAATAATTTCTTTGGTATTGTCCCATGTACGTTCTACTTTTTCAAAATACCATCGTTCTTGATAATTAAAAGACGGAGATAAAGTAAAGAATTTAAAAAGAGTAATATTTGTACTTATTGGCACTTGATGATTTATAGCTTTTTGAAAATCATTGAGTGTTTGTTGCGTATAAAATGTAGAATCGAGTTTTGCTCCTGTTAATTTATTTTGCATAGCTCCTGTGTACGAAACCGTAATTTTATTAAAAAACCGTTGTTTTGCCCCAGTCTTTTTTGTTGCAAAAGGAGTAATTGAACTCATTGTCCAGTTTAATTGTGGCAGAGTGAGCGAAATAGTGCTATCAATATTATTTTGTTCATGCATAAATGATGAAGATATACCAAAAGGAGTTCCCGTAAAACGTTTGCTATATGTAATACTTGAACTTATTCGGTTATTTAAAAACTCCTCATGATCGTTAGAATTTTGTTGAGCATATCCTATTGACCCATAATTTACATTTGCACTAAATTGCCCACCATTCATAGATTTAGGGTCTTGTGAATGATTCCACCGAACATTAAATTGGGGAGCTTGACGAATTTCGTCGTACACAAGGCT
>JAAYPM010000030.1 GCA_012519815.1 Bacteroidales bacterium | reverse complement strand
TTTTCTAAGAAAGCCGTATCTTCAAGTGCTTTCATTTCTTCATTTGTGTGTTTAATATTTTGTATATATGATTTTTTTAATTGCTTGAGTTTTGTGTTTTCCGATTGCATTTTTACTCTTTTTACAAGGCTATTATGATCGATAAAACCGAGCCAAATAATAAAAACTAAAAATGTATAAAAAAATCTATTTTTAATAACAGCAAGTATTTTCTTTTTTGCCATATGGTATCATTCTAAAATTTGTATAAAAATACACATTTCTTTTGATTTTTATATCACTCTGTTATCTGCGACTTTGGGATAGTAATAGTGAACACAACACCTTTCCCTAATTCACTTTGTAAAGTAACTTCGCCGTGTAATTTTTGTGTAATCAAATTATACGTAATATTCATTCCCAATCCTGTGCCGACCTGAGGATTTGTAGTAAAAAAAGCATCAAAAATCTTCTCTTGATTTTCTTTCGAAATACCTTTTCCTGTATCAGCATAACGCAAAGAAATAGCGCCAGGCATATCATCTACATGAATCGTGATTTGTCCTTCATCTAATTCATCAAAAGCGTGTACAAGTGAATTAACAATAAGATTGGTGAAAATTTGAGCAAATGCACCCGGATATGAATGTAATTCTATTGTTTCGGGACATTCAATAGACAAAGAAATTTTTCGTCCTTTAAGTTTTGGAGCAAGACTTCTGCTAATATCGTGGAGATATTCATGCAAATTAAACGAGCGTTTTTGTTCAGACATATTATCAACCGAAACCTGATTAAAACTCTTAACCAATTCAGCAGTGCGTGTTAAATTTTTCAATATTAAATCACATGCTTTTTGAGCAGTATCAATAAAATTTTGCAAGTCAGATAATTTCATTTTTTTTGATTCAAACAGCTCCTGTAAATCATTAATTTGCGTTTGCAAACTTGTAGCAGCAGCCGTTCCAACACCAACAGGAGTATTGATTTCGTGCGAAATTCCCGCAACAAGTCCTCCCAGTGCTGCCATTTTTTCTGATTCAACTAATTTATTTTGAGCAATTTGTAATTCGTTGAGCGTACGCGTTAATTCCTCTTTTTTAGCTTCTAACTCTTTACTTTGAACAAGCACATCATCACGCTGTTGTGTTAGTTCTTCTTTTTGATTTTCGATTTGATTTTTTTGAGCACGTATTTCAACCTCGGCACGTTTTAAGGCAGAAATATCAGAATCAATCATTACCAATTTATGAATTTCTCCCTGTTCATTAAAAATAGGAGTGAGCGTAACATTCACCCACATTTCGTCGCCGGCACTATTTTTTGTTTGTAAATCATAATTAACCGTAACACCATTTTGTGTGCTATTTTTAAACGCTTCTTTAATATATTCAGGCGTTGTAGGGCTAATCATATTAGGACTTATACGTTCACATAATTGTTCAAACGTAAAGCCAAATAGTTTTGTAAAAGCATCATTAATCCATTCAAAATTGCCATCTTTATCCATAATAATAATGGCATTATCAGTATTACTTGCCACTATCGATAATTTTTCGAATTCAGTATTTGAAACAATTAATTCTTCGGTTTGTTGAGTAATAATTACGTTTTGACGTTGAATTTCAGCATTTTGCTCTTCGAGTTTTCTATTTGCACGCTTTTTTAATCGATATCTATTTAACAAAATCACAAATGCCAGCACTATAAAAACAAGTATTCCAATATACATGTATAGTAACAAACGTTCAGATTTACGTTTTTCATCAAGCATTTGAATTTCGGTACGTTTAATAGCAAAATCGTAGCTTGCAAGTAGTTGTTGCATTTTAATTTCTCTCTGAATAGTTGCCGCTTGCATTCTATTATCTTGGTATTTTACCTGAGATTCAGAAATTTGTCCGCCCTCATGGGACACCATTGAATATGATAATTTTGCGAATAATTCGTAATATTCAAATGCACGAGCAGTATTTCCATTTTGTTCAAACAACACAGATGCAGTTTCACATACAGCGGCATAAATAGAATCTGACATATCAGTTTTTACAAGCGATTCTGCCTCTAAAATAGTTTCTATTCCGAGTTCTATTTGATTTGTTGCACTATACACTCGTGCAATATTATGAAGCGTAATTGCCTGTTTTACAGAATCATTACTTTCTTTTTTTAATTTTAAAGACAACTGATAATGTGCAAGAGCCTCAATATAATCATTTGCATAAAAATATGCATTTCCTTTATTATTGGCAAGAATTGCTTTTACCTCATTATTACTCTCAGACATATATTCATCAACTTTTGAAAGAACTTCAAAGGCATCAGAAAATTGTTTTTGTTTTAAAAGCACTACACAAATATTATTGTATGACGCTATTATTTCGTTTATATTATTATGTGCGATATCAAACTCTAAAACCCTTTGATAGTATGTGTAAGCACTATCATACATTGCAGATTCAAAAAAGATTAGTCCTTTAAAATATAATGATTTTGCAATATTAAGAGAATCGTTTAATTCATCATATAAAGAAATAGCATGAGAAAAAAACCGCAAAGCGTTATCATATCGATATGAGTTAAAATACACAAATGCAATATTTGTATATAACATACCTATTTGATGTAAATCAGGAGTTTCTAATAATTCGTATTCTGAAATTGCTTTTTGAAACAACTGAATTGCTTGTTTTGTTCGTCCTAATTCGTATGCAATTGTTGCTTTATGTTCAATACACAAAATTTTCTCAACATCTGCATTGCTTTCAGTATAAAAATCAATTGCCACATCAAAATACCGAAACGCTTTAAGCAAAGAATCGGGGTGCATATTATATACATTTGCAAGAGCATATGCTGAATTATAGAACATGTCGCCAACTTCTCTTTTATTTTGAGAATTTATAGCAGTGGTAATAACGTCTTTTGAAAGCGGTTCACCTTGTTTGTTAGTGATGTAGCACGTATCGATAGAAAACGCTTGTGCTTTTGCGAAACACAATAAAAAAAAACAAATATTTATAATAAAACGAGTACGAAAGTAATAAGTGTTCATAACAAAACTTTAAATTTGTATTCCAACAAGCACAATATCATCTATTTGCGATTCACTTCCTCTCCATTCTTCTAATACCTGATTAATATATAGTTTTTGTTGTTGCATGTTCATATTTTGAGCTTCAAATATAGTGTTTTTCAAACGATTAAAAGAGAATTTTTTATTTGTTTCTCCTCCAAATTGATCTTGTATTCCGTCCGAAAACATATATATTCTATCTCCTTTTGATAGCGACAAGGTTTTTTGGGTATATTCAGGAGTACGAATCATTGAAAAAAAGCCACCAATAGAAACAATATCTCCTTCGATTACCTGCAATTCGTTATTATGAATAAAAATAGCCGTGTGATTTGCCAAAGAAATATCTAAAACATTCGTTTTTAAATTTATTTTACACAAAGAAATATCCATACCGTCAGATTGTGCATCTTCGGAACGCGAATGTTTTGTAAGAGCATTAATAACTCCTGCATTTAATTCTGTGAGAATTTGAGCTGGTTCTACTATTTGTTTAGAAATAACAATTTCATTTAACATTGTTGTTCCTATCATTGACATTAAAGCTCCTGGAACACCATGCCCAGTGCAATCGGAAACAGCTATATATACCTCTTCTTCAGAGAGTTTATACATCCAATAAAAATCGCCACTTACAACCTGTTTCGGTTTAAATAATACAAAAGAATCAGAAAATGTATCTTGAATTATTTCTTGATCAGGTAAAATTGCCCGTTGAATTTTTTCTGCATATAAAATACTATCAGTTATACGTTTTTGTTGAGCTTCGATTGTTGCAGTTCGTTCAATTACTTTTTGCTCTAAATCCTGGCGAAACGATTCAATTATCATAATTGCATTATATGCACGAATGCTTGATAAAACTGTTGTAAAGATAGTGTCGTCAGTTAAATCTGTTTTTGTTTTATAATCATTTATTTCATACTGTAAAATCACATCTTTTTTGGGAGCGTACCCGGGTTGTCCAGTCCAAAGAACTACACGAATAAAATGATTTTTAAGTTCATTACGAATATAGCCAACAAAATCTAATCCCGCATGGCTTGTTTCCATAACAACATCAAGGAGTATAAGGGCTATATCAGCATGTTGTAAAAGTATTTCTTTTGCTTGTTCGGCAGAATACGCGTCTAAAAACGAAATGCGTTTGTTTTCAAACATAAAATTATTAAGAGCAAGTTTAATTGCCGAATGAATGTCTTGTTCATCATCTACAATTAAAACTTTCCAAACCTCCTCGCTTACAGCACTTTCAGAATCGCCATCTTCTTCGGCGAATAAAGAATCAAAATTTTCATCATCATCAAACATACCCATAATTTTATATTCTAAGCATGCTAATATAAAAAAAATAAATAGCTTTTGTATATCGAATTACATTTAATTTTGCATGAAATGAATTCTGTGTGTTATTTTAATAATATATCTACAATAAATTGCGGTACTGCACACGGTTTCCATGTTTGCGAAGACACGCATGCAAGTTCTAATTTTGCTGTATGTACACGTTTTTTATGTGCATCATATACAGTAAATTCCATATATATTCGAGCAGCTTTAATACATGTTATTGTTAAATCAATTGTCAAAACATCGTCATACAAAGCTTTTGTGTGAAATTTTGATTGGAGTGAAATTACAGGAAACATAAATCCTTGTGATTCAATATCTTTATACGATAAACCTCTGCTGCGAAATAATTCCCAACGAGCATTTTCAAAATATTTTGCATAATTTGAATGATGTACCACGCCCATTTTATCGGTATCTGAATACGCTACACGAATTGTATGTTTATGCCTTATCATTTTTATATTATTATTTTCTGAAATATCATTGTTTTATTCATGCATTAATTCAGTAGAAGCCGTACGTAAAATTTTACTGCTTTTTGAATCAGGATTATATTCAATAATTGATTTACATTCAATCATAGCACGCACGAAATCCTTATCAAATGGTAATTTCCCGAGTACTTGTATTTTGTGAGAAGTGCACCAATCGTTAATTTCTTGAGAAAGTGAGAGATTTAAATCATATTTATTGATAATTACAAATGCAGGTATTGAAAATTGTTGAGTCAGTTCCCACACACGTTGTAAATCATGAAATGCTGATTTTGAAGGTTCTGTTACAATAAGTACCTTGTCAACTCCTGTTATTGATGAAATAGTGGGGCAGGCTATACCCGGAGGTCCATCAATTATGATATGTGAATATGCCTGTTTTTTGGCTTTTTTCTTAGCCTCATCACGAATTATTTGTACAAGTCTTCCCGAATTTTCTTCACCGGGAGCTAAACGAGCATGAAACATAGTGCCCTGAGCGATTTTTCCTTCAAACCAACGGCTTTTATCATTAGGAGTCATTGTAATAGCATTCTGCGGACATGCACGAGAACACAGTTTACATCCATCACATGAAGTTTCAAGTATTTCGTATCGTTCTTGTTTATAATGAATTGCATCAAATCTACAATATGATTCACACACTCCGCAACTTATACATATATCATAATCAATGCACGCTGTAAATCCAGAAACATATACTTCTTCACGATAATCTTTAGGAGACATAACAAGATGTAAATTTGAGGCATCAACGTCAGCGTCAACAGCTACAATATTTTTTAATAAAGACACCAAAGCGGCAGTTATACTGGTTTTACCTGTTCCGCCTTTACCACTTATAATTGTTATTTCCATTTTTCTATATTTTGAATAATTGCAGCATATAAATCTTGAAACATATCATAATAGCGAGGTTCAACATCAACAAGAAGTTCTCCATGAGAATACACTTGTGCAATTCGTATATCAAAAGGGAGTTCTAAAAGTATATCAATGTTTTGAGAAATAAACCATTCTTTACTTTCATTGTTTCCGATATCAGCTCTATTTATAATAACTCCAAACGGTTTATTTATTTCTTGCAATGTTTCAATTGTTACACGTACATTGTGTAAAGCAAATGGCGTAGGTTCGGTAACTAATACAACATAATCAGCCTGCGTTACGGTTGCAATAAACGGACAGGAAATTCCCGGAGGAGAATCAAGTAAGGCAATTGGAGCATTATTTACACATTGTATTGTTTTTTTAATAACAGGAACAGGTGATGCTACACCAACTTCCACACGCCCTTCAACTATTATATTTATATTATGAGCATAAGTAGTTATTTCGCCTATTTTTTTTATAGTTTCAGTAATGGCACCATGTTCACACGCATACACGCAAGCGCCACAATTATGACATAATTCTTCAATAACCGATATTTTTTGTATCTGTGGTAAAAAACAAATAGCATTGTAATTACAATATTCGTAACATTTTCCACAAAACGTACATGCTTGAGCATCTATAATTGGTAAATTTTGTGTTACAGTTTCTTGTTTTGTATTTGTGCCCGAAACAAATTGTGTTACATTCGGTTCTTCCGCATCACAGTCAACAATTGCAAGTTGTGGCGTGATTTTTTGTCCTACTCTATATAAATTAGTCGAAACAAATGTTTTACCTGTTCCTCCTTTACCACTTGCAATTGCTATTTTCATTTTTTATTTTCATTATTATATTCTATAACAATACGTTATATTTTTTTATTTATAATTGTAGTTGTTTGTTTTAAACGATTTTGTTATATGTTTTTTAAAACCACAAAATCACCTTTTTTAACTCCAATTGTTTCCGCAACTACATCACACTTAACCATTAATAAGAAAAAGATTTTTTTATTTCCATTTCCATACAAGCCCTCTAAGTTACCTTGTCCTTTTGAAATAATAACATCAGTTTTATGATATATATCTAAAAATTCAGAGGAAACATGCTCCAATTCAGTTGAAGGAGAGTCGTATCCATTTGAAATTACATTAGCCACATCATCAATTTTTACATATTTAGCATCTTCAATTGTAACATCATTAAGCACAGGTGCACCTCGAACTGCAAAAAATAAATTGGGGTGCATAATTGTCTCAATTAAAATTTTATCAAGAACAATTTCTCCAGAATTATCGCCCAAATATAATATAGTAGTTGCTTTTTGCAGACGCTCATATAATTCAGACGAGTTATCAATTGCTAAAGGCGTGTGTAACACATGATTAATTGTTTTTTCCAAATCGTATTCAGCATGCACACCAAAATCAATAACATTACCAGCTAAAGCAAGTTTTAAAGCCGTTTGAAAAGAGTTTTCTGAAGAAAATGCCATTTCTTTTAAACTTGGATACAAGTCTAATGCTACATTGTTACTTATTTGTTTTTCAGACAAGTACAAATCTTTTTCACCAAATAAATTTTGATAGTGATTTCGGAGCACACGAGAATAATGCGGAGCATGAAAATTTTGTTTCATTTCTAAAAATGTAGCATTCATTTTTTCAACGAATAACTGCTTTTTTTCGAACGAAGCATTTTCTTTTGCTAATAATCGTTCATATGCTCGGGCTGTACAAAAATAACAACGATAATCGGAACGTACAGAGCTCATAATTAGTGATTACATGCGTTTTGTCCAGTAACTAATGTGTTTTGCAAAAAATCTTGAACTAATTCTTTTGAACTTTTAGGACTTACGCCTATATATTTTTTAATATTTTGTTGTTTACATAAAGTCAAGGCTTTTTGTCCCATGCCACCAGCAATAATATCGGTAACACCTTGTTCTGCAAGCCATGCTGGTAATAATCCAGGTTCGTGTGGGGGAGGGGTTACCAATTTTTCACTCACAATTTGTGATTTATCAGTATCAAAAAATGCAAACTGTTGACAATGTCCAAAATGATTGCATAATACCCCTTGTTGTAAAGGGATAGCTATTTTTTTTCTCATATGTTTGTTTATTGATTAGTTAATTCTTCTTCTACCATTTCCCATTCCAGAGCCTCGTCCTCTTCCCATTCCGAAGTTTTCTCCTCTTCCCATTCCAGAGCCTCCTCGTCTTCTTCTTATACTGCGACCTTTGCCATAGCCACCCATTGGTTGGTCTTTTTGTAATAATTCATCGCGAGACAAACCACGATTTCCAGGCTTACATAACCCTTGTTTTCTACCTGTCATAGGTCCTTCATTTTGAGGACCTTTTCTGTTAAAATTAGCCATAATATTTCCTATTTTATTCCGCTTTGCAAACGTTTCCCTTTTCCTTTTCCTCCACCCGATTTATTTCGAGTACCAAGCCCTTTGCCTAAAATGTTTTGGTTTTTAGAATCATCGGTTTTGCACAAACCGAGTCCTCTTCCAGTTTTTTTTCCTTTATTTTTTGGACCACTTCCATCTAAACGAGGCATATGCAGATATTTTAAAAATTAATTATATATTTTTCTAAGAATCAACGACTTTATATTTAAAGCATCTTAATAATATCAGCCACTGTTTTTTCATCTTGAATAACAATCAATTGTATTTTGAGTTGATCAAAAATTGCTTTTACTTTTTGACCAAATTCACCAGAAATTACTTTTTGAACACCAAACGAGGCAACAAATTGAGCAGCCGCAGGTCCAGCACCTTCGATTGCGTTTTTTTCATTGTTTTCAACAAACTCAACATTTCCGCTTTCTGTATCATATAAAGCAAAAAATGAACATCTCCCAAAACGGGAATCAACAGAAGAGTCAACAGTATTTCCTACTGAAGTAATAGCAACTTTCATAGTATTATTTTAATATGTTTATAAAATTATCCATATAATTATTGTAATTCTATTTTACAATCAGGACATGCAATTTTTTGTTTTTTTTCCTTTAAACATGCTGTGCGTTTGCATTTAGGACACGATAAATACGAGGTGTCAGATTCAAATTCTATATCAGAAAATCGCAATGTTTTTTTAGACTCACACAGAGCACAATAAATTTTTGAGACATCGTGTTCATGACTATTAAACCACGCATTACAATCTTCACACAAGAACCAATTACTATCAAAATATATTTTTCCACCTTCAAACACAATTGACGCACCTGTAACAAATGCTTGTGCAACCTTACGGCGAGCACTTTCATAAATTCGAGAAAACGTAGGTCGAGATATTGACATTCTTAAAGCGGCATCTTTTTGATGTAATAATTCATAATCTGCTAATCGAATTGCTTCATATTCATCAAAACTCATAATAACAACAGAAGATTTATTTATTGCACCAATAGGCGAAAAGCCTTTAAAGTCAGGTGAGATATAAATTCTTCTATTTCGTTTTGGTCGTACCATACATTTTTAATTTACACAAACATAATGAACATATGTTCATTATGCAAATAAAATACAAAAAAAAACATCTGTAAATTTTACAGATGTTTTTTTTGTATTATAAAAGAATTCTTACACTTTTTTAAAGCCATAAACTGCTAATTCTCCAAGCTCTTCTTCGATACGAAGTAATTGGTTGTATTTAGCCATACGATCAGAACGACTCATAGAGCCAGTTTTAATTTGACCAGAATTTGTAGCAACCGCTATGTCGGCAATAGTATAATCTTCAGTTTCACCTGAACGATGTGAAGTTACCGAAGTATATCCGGCTCTATGAGCCATTTCGATAGCATCAAGTGTTTCAGTTAACGTACCAATTTGATTTACTTTAATTAAGATAGAATTAGCACAACCGCGTTCGATACCTTTTTTCAAGAAATCAACATTAGTAACAAACAAGTCATCTCCAACTAATTGGCATGTATCACCTATTTTATCAGTTAAAACTTTCCAGCCGTCCCAATCGTTTTCATCACAACCGTCCTCAATACTATCAATTGGATATTTAGATATTAATTCTGCTAAATATTCAGCTTGTTCTTGAGAATTTCGTTTTTTTCCATTCGGACCTTCAAATTTAGAATAATCATACACACCATTGCTAAAGAACTCAGAAGCAGCACAATCGAGAGCGATTGTAACATCTTTTTGTGGTTCATATCCTGCTTTTTTAATAGCAGCAATAATTGCGTCAAGTGCTTCTTCTGTTCCTCCGGATAAATTTGGAGCAAAACCTCCTTCATCACCAACAGCGGTGCTAAGCCCTTTGTCTTGAAGAATTGATTTAAGAGCATGGAAAACTTCAGCACCCATACGCAATCCTTCTTTGAAACAGCAAGCACCAACAGGGCGAATCATAAATTCTTGAAACGCAATAGGAGCGTCAGAATGCGAGCCACCATTAATAATATTCATCATTGGTACAGGAAGTGTTTTTGCATTTGTTCCGCCAATATAGCGATACAAAGGCATTCCATGATATTCAGCAGCAGCTTTTGCAACAGCAAGAGAAACGCCAAGCATTGCATTTGCTCCTAAATTGCTTTTTGTTTCAGTTCCATCAAGCTGAATCATCTTAGTATCAATTTCTACTTGGTCAAAAGCAGACATTCCGATTAATTCTTTTGCAATAATATTATTTACATTTTCCACAGCTTTTAACACTCCTTTACCTAAGTAGCGAGCTTTATCGCCATCGCGAAGTTCTAAAGCCTCATGTGCACCAGTAGAAGCACCTGAAGGAACTGCTGCTCTTCCCATAATACCTGAAGCTAATGTAACTTCACATTCAATAGTTGGATTACCGCGAGAGTCAATAATTTCGCGAGCATGAACGTTTACAATTTGTCCCATAAAAGATTAATATTAATTAATAAATATTGTAAATTATATAAAAAAATAATAGAGATAAAGTTAAAACTTAATCCCTATTATCAAAAAAAATCATTATGATATTCAACAGAAAACTTACTTATTTGTATCAGTGTTTTCTACTGATGTATTATCCGTTTCTTCTGAATTTTTATTTGTTTTTTCAGGAGAAGTTTCATTTGCTTCTTCTACAATTTTGTTTTCAGGAGTTTTTGTTGTTTGCTCGCCATCATTTTCTGTAATGTTGGTTGGAGTAGTAGTGGTAGATTTTTTTCTACTTCTACGAACAGTTGGTTTTTTGGCTGCAGAAGATTTTTTCGTTGAAAGTAAATTTTCATTAAAATCAACAAGTTCAATATAACACATTTCGGCAGAATCACCAAGACGTTGTCCAATTTTTATAATTCGAGTATATCCACCTGGTCTGTCTGCGATTTTAACAGATACTTCGCGGAATAATTCCGTTACTGCAAATTTATTTTGCAAATATTTAAATACTATTCTTCGCGAATGTGTTGTATCACTCTTAGATTTTGTTAATAAAGGATCTATATACAACTGTAGTGCTTTAGCTTTTGCTACCGTTGTTTTAATTCTTTTATGCATAATAAGAGAAGTAGCCATATTAGAAAGCATTGCTGCTCTATGTTCATGTGTTCTACTTAAATGATTAAATTTCTTTCCGTGTCTCATTGTTTTCTCAATTATTCTTTTTCTAATTTATATTTTGTTATATCCATACTGAATGATAGATTTAATCCAGCCAAGACTTCTTCTAATTCAGAAAGAGATTTTTTTCCAAAATTTCTAAACTTCAACAAATCATTTTTGTTAAACTGCACAAGTTCACCAAGTATTTCCACATCAGCAGCTTTTAAACAATTTAAGGCTCGTACAGATAAATCCATATCAACTAATTTTGTTTTAAGCAATTGTCTCATATGTAGTACTTCCTCATCAAACTCTTCATTTCCATATTCGTCATTAGTATCAAGTGTAATTTTCTCATCAGAAAACAACATAAAATGCTGGATAAGAATTTTAGCAGCTTCTTTTAAGGCATCTTTTGGATGAATTGAGCCGTCAGTTTTAATTTCGAGAATTAATTTTTCAAAATCTGTTTTTTGTTCAACTCGGTAATCTTCAACAGAATACTTAACATTTTTAACAGGAGTATAAATAGAATCAACTGGTATTACTCCAAATTCAGCATCAAGAATTTTGTTATCATCCGACATTACATATCCACGTCCTTTACCTATCCAAAAGGTAATTGTTATTTTTACTGAAGGATTTAAGTTGCAAAGAATTAAATCTGTATTAATAACTTGAAAGTTTGTTAAGTGAGCGTTTAATTCACCAGCAGTGAAAGTGTTTTTCCCAGCGACAGTGAGTGTAACTTTCTCATACTGAACAGGTTCTGGGTTTACTTGTTTGAAGCGAATTTGTTTAATATTTAAGACTATTTCGGTAACATCCTCAACCACACCTTTTATAGTAGAGTATTCATGTTCAACGCCTTCAATTTTCACATTCGTAACAGCGTATCCTTCTAAAGAAGATAGCAACACTCTACGTATAGCGTTACCTACAGTAATACCATAACCTGGTTCAAGAGGGCGAAACTCAAAAGTTCCTAAATTGTCGTCCGACTCAATCATAATAACTTTATCGGGTTTTTGAAATGCTAAAATTGCCATAGACAAAAGTCTTTCTATAATTATTATTTATTATTTAGAATAAAGTTCTACTATTAATTGCTCTTTGATATTTTCAGGAATTTCTGTACGTTCAGGAATATTTAAAAATTTTCCTGCCATTTCAGATTTATCAAATTCCAACCAAGAATATTTATTAGCAGTATTAGTATTCAATGAAGATGAAATTACTTCTAAAGATTTTGATTTTTCTCGAACTGCAATAATATCTCCGGGTTTTACTAAAGCTGAGGGGATATTAACCACTTCATCATTCAACGTAATATGTTTATGAGTAATTAATTGTCGCGCAGCTCTACGTGTTGGTGCAATTCCCATACGAAAAACAACATTATCAAGACGTTGTTCAAGAAGTTGTAATAGTATTTCACCAGTAATACCAGGTCTGCGGTACGCTTCTTTAAATAAATTTGCAAACTGTTTTTCGAGTACTCCATAGGTAAATTTTGCTTTTTGTTTTTCTAAAAGCTGCGATCCATACACAGATTTTTTCCCTCTTCGTTTTGAGGGGCCGTGTTGTCCTGGGGCGTAATTTTTCTTTTGCAAAACTTTATCTGGTCCATAAATAGGTTCACCAAATTTTCTTGCAATTTTCGTAGTAGGTCCTGTATATCTAGCCATTTATTGTAATATTCTAAAATTATTAAACTCTTCTTCGTTTTGGGGGTCTACAACCATTGTGAGGTAAAGGAGTAACATCAACAATTTCAGTAACCTCAATACCTGAATTATGTATAGTACGGATTGCAGATTCTCTACCAGTTCCTGGGCCTTTCACAAACACTTTCACTTTTCGCAACCCTAAATCATACGCTTCTTTAGCACAATCTGTTGCTGCCATTTGAGCAGCATAAGGTGTGTTTTTTTTAGATCCACGGAATCCTTTTTTTCCAGATGAAGACCAAGAAATAACTTGTCCTTCAGCATTTGTTATTGTAACAATAATATTGTTAAAAGAAGCGTGAATATGAGCTTGTCCAGAAGCTTCAATTCTTACAATTTTTTTAACCGTTTTTGTTTTTTTTGCCATAATCTATATTATAAACTATTTAGATATTTTTTTCTTATTAGCAACCGTCTTTTTTCTGCCTTTTCTTGTTCTCGCATTGTTTTTAGTTGCTTGTCCTCGCACAGGCAATCCAATACGATGTCTGATGCCTCTATAGCAACCGATATCCATAAGTCGCTTAATGTTGAGTTGCACTTCGGATCTAAGTTCACCTTCAACTTTTATGTCTTCGGCAATCACACTACGGATAGCTGTAATGTGATCATCATTCCAATCCTTTACTTTAATTTCTTTATCAACTCCGGCTTTTGCTAAGATTTTATTAGCTGTTGATTTTCCTATACCATAGATATAGGTTAATGCTATTTCGCCTCTTTTATTTTTTGGTAAATCAATACCAGATATTCTTGCCATACTAACTTATTTGAAAATTGGTGCAAAATTATAAAAATTATCCTTGTCTTTGTTTAAATCTTGGATTTTTTTTGTTTATAACATAAATTCTTCCTTTTCGGCGAACTATAATACATTCGCTGCTTCGTTTTTTTACAGATGCTCTTACTTTCATTGTTTTAAATTTATTTATAACGAAATGTTATTCTTCCTTTTGTTAAATCATACATTGACATTTCCACTTTAACTTTATCACCAGGTAAAATTTTGATGTAATGCATTCTCATTTTTCCTGAAATGTGGGCAGTTATAACGTGTCCATTATTTAATTCTACACGAAACATCGCATTAGACAATGCTTCTACGATAACTCCGTCTTGTTCTATTGATTGTTGTTTAGCCATTATAATGCACCTCCTCCTGTTTGAATAGCACTATTTGAATTTCTTCCTTTAATTCTACCAGTTTTCATTAAACCATCATAGTGTCGATTTAAAAGATGACTTTCTATCTGCTGTAACGTATCAAGCACAACTCCAACAATAATTAAAAGTGAGGTTCCTCCATAAAAATGTGCAAAACCAGGACTCACATTCATTAATATTGCAATTGATGGTAAAATAGCAACAAAAGCAAGGAAAAATGAACCAGGTAATGTGATTCGAGAAATAACATTATCAATGAAGTCTGCTGTTTTTTTGCCTGGTTTAACCCCTGGGATAAATCCTCCATTTCTTTTTAACTCTTCTGCTATTTGTTGTGGATTCATTGTAATAGCAGTATAAAAATAGGTAAATAAGATAATCATTACAGCATACACAAAATTATACCAAAAACTCGTATAATCAGAAAAAGTAGTTACAAACGAAGAAACTTCATCACCAGATGAAAATCCTGCAAATGTAAGAGGAATAAACATTAAAGCTTGTGCGAAAATAATTGGCATAACACCAGCGGCATTTACTTTTAAAGGTAAATACTGTCGCACTCCTCCATATTGTTTGTTTCCTACAATACGTTTTGCATATTGCACAGGAATTCTACGAGTTCCTTGAACTAATAAAATTGAGAGCGTTATTATTGCAAGTAAAATAAGCAATTCAACTAAAAACATAATAATACCACCAGCACCTTCTATACGAAAACCAAATTCTTGCATAAGTGAAGATGGAAATCTTGCAACAATACCAATCATAATTATTAAAGAAATGCCATTCCCAATACCTCTATCAGTAATACGTTCCCCGAGCCACATTACAAACATAGTTCCTGCAATAAGTATTACAATAGAAGAGAACCAGAAAAATCCTGTATTATTAACAATAGCATGAGGTATTTGATATTGAAGATTTGTGATGTATCCTGGAGCTTGTGCTGCTGTGATAAAAATAGTTAAAAAACGAGTTATCTGGGTTATTTTTTTTCTACCACTTTCTCCATCACGTTGTAAACGTTGGAAATAAGGCACAGCAACTCCCATTAGTTGCACAACAATAGATGCCGAAATATATGGCATAATACCAAGTGCAAATACTGATGCATTACCAAAAGCACCTCCAGAAAACATATTAATAAGTCCCAATAACCCATCTGAAGATTGTTTTGACAACTCAGATAATCCATTTGGGTCTATCCCAGGTAACACCACAAACGAACCAAGTCTATATATTAAAACTAAACCAAGCGTATAGAAAATTCTATTTCTTAGGTCTTCAATTTTAAAAATATTTTTAAGGGTTTCTATGAATCTCATATTATTTAAATTTTATCAATTGTACCACCTAATGCTGTAATAGCATCACTTGCATTTTGAGAAAACGCATGAGCTTTTACAGAAACTTTAGATGATAATTTTCCTTTTGCTAAAATTTTAATTAAAGCATTTGAAGACACTAAACCATTAGCAGCAAAAACTTCATTATCAAATTCTGTAATACCTTTTTTATCAGCAATTCGTTGAATATCGCTTAAATTCACTGCCTTATATTCTACACGATTAATGTTTTTAAATCCAAATTTAGGTATGCGACGTTGTAAGGGCATTTGTCCTCCTTCGAAACCATTTTTTTTAGAATATCCACTACGAGATTTAGCTCCTTTGTGTCCTTTGGTACTCGTTCCTCCACGTCCTGATCCTTGACCACGAGCAATAACTTTTCCTTTTTTTGTTGCACCTTTTGCAGGCTTAATAGTATGTAATTCCATTATTATTTTATTTCTTCTGTTACAACTAAATGTTTAACTTTTTCAATCATTCCTGAAATTTGAGGTGATAATGAATGTTCTGCAGTAGAATTTATACGACTTAACCCCAAGGCTTCCAATGTTAATTTTTGTTTTTTTGTTCTTCCAATTTGACTTTTGATAAGTCTTACACGAATTTTCGACATTTTTTTATGTTTTTAACCGTTATAAACTCTTGATAACTCTATGCCTCTTTGTTTTGCAACAGCATGAGCATCTCGCATTTCAGAAAGTGCTTTAAATGTAGCTTTTACTACATTATGCGGGTTAGGAGAGCCTTTAGATTTTGCAAGGACATCTGTAATACCAGCACTTTCAATAACAGCACGCATTGCACCACCAGCTTTAACACCAGTACCAAGAGAAGCAGGTTTCATGAATACAGCAGCACCACTAAATTTAGTTTCTTGTGCATGAGGCACCGTACCATTTATAATAGGAACTCTTATTAAATTTTTCTTTGCTTCTTCAACACCTTTTGCAATAGCTACGGTAACCTCTCCAGCTTTACCAAGTCCATATCCTACTACTCCATTTTCATCTCCAACAACAACGATTGCAGAAAAACTAAATGTTCTACCACCTTTTGTTACTTTTGTTACTCTATTAATTGCAACCAATCTATCTTTTAAATCTAAATCGGTTGTTTTAACTTTTCTCATATTATTTTCAGCCATAGTATTCTAAAATTTTAATCCTGCATTACGAGCTGATTCAGCCAATGTTTTAATTCTTCCATGATATAAATATCCGTTTCTATCAAAAACAACAGTATTTATACCTTTATCAATTGCTTTTTTAGCAATAGTTTCACCTACAACAGAAGCTTGTTCTGTTTTTGTTTTTCCTGTACATAACTGTACAATCTCCTTATCAATAGAAGAAGCTGACAATAAAGTTGTACCATTTAAATCGTCAATAAGCTGAACGTAAATACCTTTATTACTTCTAAACACTGACATTCGGGGACGTTGCGCAGAACCTTCTATGATTTCGCGAATTCGTCGTTTAATTTTAACTCTTCTTTGAAGTTTTGTGATAGCCATTTTACACTATATTATATTATTTACCTGCTGATTTACCTGCTTTTCTTCGAAGTTGTTCACCTTTAAAGCGAATACCTTTTCCTTTGTATGGTTCAGGTTTGCGAAGCGATCTAATTTTTGCTGCAACTTGTCCTATAAGTTGTTTATCAATTGATGTAAGTGTTAAAAGTGGATTAGAACCTCTTTCAGACTTTGCTTCGGCACTAACCTCTTTAGGTAATTGAAAAACAATTGGATGAGAAAACCCGAGTGCCATTTCAATATTTTGTCCATTCACAGCAACTCTATATCCAACACCTACAAATTCTTGTTGAATAGTATATCCCTCACTTACACCAACAATACAATTGTTAATAAGAGAACGGTATAAACCATGTTTTGACTTATGTTCTTTAGATTCTGAAGGTCGTTCAATAGACAGTTCATTTTCTGATACAGTTATTTTAAATCCTTCATCAACAGTCTGCTTTAATTCACCTTTAGGTCCTTTAACAGTAATCTGTGTTCCTTGTATCTTTACTTCAACCTTTTCAGGTATGTTTATATGTGCTTTACCAATACGCGACATGTTCGTTCTTTTTTAATATATATAACACAAAACTTCACCACCAACTTTTTGAGCACGTGCTTCTTTATCCGAAACAACTCCTATGTTAGTAGATAAAATTGCAATCCCTAATCCATTTAAGACACGAGGCAATTCATGAGAT
>JAAYPM010000029.1 GCA_012519815.1 Bacteroidales bacterium | reverse complement strand
TAAATTCGTAATTTTGAATAAAGTTGTTCATGTTATTTAATTGTTTGGATATCAATTAAATATACGGATTTTCCGCAAAATGAACAACTTTTTTTATTAAATTTTCAAATGCACAACGGGTTATATACTATTTTTGTATATCTTTGAAAAAACAAAACTATGAAATCATTTATTACTCAAATATACCGATTTTTACACCCAAAATTTCAAAATCTTTTTTTGGAATACAAGGTTCATTTTAAACCAAGATACGGACATGGCTTGCCTGCCCATTCAGATTTATATACTATTGTTGACGCACAACGATATGTATATAAAGAGATTCTACACAAGGCTTTAGAACATAAAGAAACTCTTTGGAATATTAAAGATGCTCAACATGAAACTGATTCCTCAAAACCTGTATGGAACAATGGTTATTTGCCTGGATTAGACATTGTTGGCTTGTACACTATGCTTTCGATGTATTCGCCTAAAAATTACATAGAAATAGGTTCTGGAAATTCTACAAAAGTTGCATATAAAGCTAAGCAAGAATTACATGTATCTACGCGTATTATTTCTATAGATCCACAACCACGTGCCGAAATAGATGCATTAGCTGACATAGTGATTCGCGAACCTTTTGAAAATTGTAATTTTGATATTCTTTCTACATTAGAAGAAAATGATATATTATTTGTTGATAATTCTCATCGTATATTGCCAAATTCTGATTCAATGGTGTTTTTTCTTGAAATTTTACCACGACTCAAAAAAGGAGTAATTGTGCACATTCACGATATTTATATTCCCTATGATTATCCGCAATTTATGTGCGATAGGTTTTATTCAGAGCAGTATGGACTTGCCATGTATTTGCTTGCAAATCCTGAAAAATACAAACCTATTTTGCCAAATTATTTTATTTCTGAAGATGCGGAATTACGCACATTAATTAGTCCTATGTGGGAACATTCAAATCTTGCAAATGTAGAACGACACGGAGGTTCTTTTTGGTTGCAAATACAATAAATAAAAAAGGCTATCACATTGGATAGCCTTTTTCACATATATCACTTTGAAAAAGTTATATTATTTGTAAGTCTTTTAATACATTATTCATGTTGCGAACAGCATCTGCACTTTTATTAAAAGCAGCTTGTTCTTCAGATGTTAATGCATAGTCAACTATTTTTTCAATACCATTTTTGCCAATTACAACAGGCACACCAATACAAATATCATTTTGCTGGTATTCACCATCAAGACATGCACAACAAGGGAATATTTTTTTCTCGTCTCGTACAATAGCCTGAACAAGAGCTGCTCCAGCCGCTCCCGGTGCAATCCATGCCGAAGTTCCTAATAATTTAGTGAGTGTAGCACCGCCTACCATAGTATCAGTCACAATTTTATCTACCGCATCTTTTGGCAATAGTGAAGTAATAGGCACGCCATTATACGTAGCTAAACGAGCCAAAGGAATCATAGTTGTATCGCCATGACCACCAATTACCGTTCCTTCTAAATCTGTAGCTGGAACTTGTAGTGCTTGACTCATGTTGTATTTAAAACGAGAACTATCAAGAATACCGCCCATTCCAATTACTTTATTTTTAGGCAATCCTGACTTTTTAAACGTAAGATACGTCATCGTGTCCATAGGATTGCTAATAATAACAAGAATAGCATTTGGAGAATATTTAAGAATATTTCCCGCAACTTCATTTACAATACCAGCATTTGTTCCAATCAGGTCTTCACGTGTCATTCCTGGTTTACGTGGCAATCCTGAAGTTATTACCACAACATCAGAATTTGCTGTTTTTGCGTAATCAGATGTAACGCCAATTACCCGTGTGTTAAAATTGAGTAATGCCGCAGTTTGCATAATGTCCATAGCTTTACCCTCAGCAAATCCTTCTTTAATGTCTAAAAGCACTATTTCACTTGCTAATTCATTTTGAGCCATAACATTTGCACATGTTGCTCCCACGTTGCCAGCTCCAATAACTGATATTTTCATATATTTTAATTTATTTAAAATTGATACTATCGTAAAATTGTCTCAAATATACATTTTTTTTTATCCCATTGTTATAAGCCTCTATATATTATCATCATACTTTTTTATGAGTTTTTCAATATTTTATGCTCTACAATTATTTTTTTAAACATGAAACAATTTCGCCAATATACATTGTATGAAAATCTTTATTTGCATAATGGCGAAGATGTTCTTTTTCTAAGAAAGACGATTCTTGTAATGAGTTAGAATACAGTTTTTTACATTCAATCACAAGCTTTGCTTCTGAAAATGCCACAGAGTTATGCAAGGTTTTAAACGGATGAATATTACATTCCTTAGCTTTATTAACAGTTCGTCCGCTATGTTTACCGCAAAATTGCAATGTGTTGCGATATGATTCATCAAAAAAAGTAAGCGTAAAATAGTTGTTCGTTTCAAAAAAATTGTGCGTATATCGTTGAGGTCTAATAAAAACGAACACCACAGGTTTAAACCATAAAACACCAAAACCGCCCCAACTTGCTGTCATGCAGTTATATGAATCTATCGTTCCTGCGGTTAGTAACATCCAATCGTCGGCAATAAGTTTAAATGTATTATCTGTTATGTCGTTGGGTGAAATTTCAATAAAATCCATATGTATTATTCTGTAACAATATAAATATCTTCTTTTTCTTTTTTCATTAAATATTTTTCACGAGCAAGTTTTTCTACGAAAGCCG
>JAAYPM010000028.1 GCA_012519815.1 Bacteroidales bacterium | reverse complement strand
TGGAACCCTAAAACAAGGACACATTCCTAACGGAATGTGAGAAAAAAGGGGCATATTACATTTCTACCGAGCGATGCAATCCTAACGGATTGCGTTTTAATGATGAATATAGATTGGCATTTTTTTCATTCACCTCTAAACCCCTAAACCTCTAAACCCTTAAATCCTCAGCATTTTTCATTCATCACTAAGTATTCAGCATTCATCACTCATCATTTTTTACATATTGTGTTGATTATGCTGTCTTCCGCTTTTATAATTATCTTGCATAGGGCAGGGGACTATTTTAAAACGATTTTTATGTTTTTGTTCATTAGCACTTGCTGGACGTTGCCACACTATAGTAATTTCGTGCGAACCTGCCGAATTTGCTGTGAGTTTAGAAAGTGTTAAATCATAGCTATATAAAAATAAAAACTGCCTGAATGTGTAACCAAACATGAGAATTAATGCATCGGTATTCATATACGATTGATATGCTTTAAGATACGGCATTCCTCTATACCATATGCCCATTAAGGTTTTTTGCCGTTCCCAATAGGCACCATAGAGCATTTGTTTAAATGTGTCTTGTTTGTTAAAATGCATCATGACATACATATTATCACGTTGTCGTTTGTTGTTAAATTTTGTTTGTATATTAAAACGCATACCAGTATAAAACGATATTTTTAGAGGAACTATAGAATTTTCATTATTTAGACTCTGATTTGGTTGTATAAGGTGATCGAGTGTGCCGCCAAACCAAAAACTCTTATAAATTCCCAATAAAGAGGCTCCAAAATCTAAATAATTATTGTTCTCTTCTAATGCTGGTTCTATGCTATTTGGTCTATTTTCTATAAAATCTAATTGATCGCCAAATACTGTTTTAGAATAATCTATATGCCTATTTACAAAAGAAACTTGCATGCCCGGACGAAATGCAATGTTTTTACTTGCATTTATAGAATATGCATATTGGGCTTGCAAATATGTAGTAGCAAGTTTTCCAGCTCCTGCCTGATCACGATGTAGCACTGCTCCTAAACCATGACGAGTACCATAGAAGTAGTGGTCAAACATAATAGAAGCTGTATTATATTGTTGAGGTATAGCAGTCCATTGATTTCGTGCATTTATTGCCACACGAGTACCGCCTGTTGAACCAGCAAAAGATGGTCCCATAAGGAGTGGAACTGCATAAAAATGAGAGTGATGCGGATCTTGTGCTTTAGTATGTGAAAAGCTTAATAAAGCTAATAATATATATATAATTTTTCTCATAATTCTATCGTAAAAGCGTAACATTACCTACTTGTTGAATGCGTTTTCCTCCTAAGCATTGAGCATCGCATTTCCATATATATACATCTGATTTTGATAATTCATCACGATACCAACCATTCCATCCTCGTTCTAATTCGTTACTTTCAAACACAATTTCACCCCAACGATTAAAGATTTGTAGATTATAATCTACTATATTTAAAAATATAGGATGAAAAATATCATTTTCTGTTTCTGGAATTGTGCTGTCATAATACCCATCTGAATTTTGAGTTGTAGGAGTGAAAATATTAGGAAACTTAATATCGCAATCATATAACACTTTTATAGGTTGATTGGAACTCACAGAATCTATACACCCATGGCGAGAGGATACGCTTAGACTAATGTTAAAATTACCTTCTGAAGTAAACGTGTGGCTTGGTTGATATTCTTCTGATACTAAAGTGTTTTCAACATACCAACGTACTTCTTCTGCATCAATAGAGGAATTATATAGCGATATTTCTGCTTCGGGTAGATATACAACCAATGGAGCTACAGAAAAGTCAGCTTTAGGGTTTTTATACACTGTAACTGCATGTGCACGAGTAATATCTTCTAAATCTCCATTGCGGGCTGTAAGTTGTATTACATATGTACCGGGTGTTAAAAATGTGTGTGTAGGGTGTATTTCTGTTGATGTAGTTCCATCACCAAAATCCCATTCATATTCTATGGCATTGAGCGATTTGTTGGTAAATGTTACTGTAAGTGGGCTGCAACCAGCAAACGAGGAATCATAATCTGCCACAATGGGAGGTCCGTAAATTCTAATATGCTGCAAACTTGTATCTATACAATATTGACTATATGCAATAAGTTCTATAGCCATAACTCCAGTATTGGTAAGGAGTACAGGTTCTGGTGTTGTAGTATTACTTATATTATATCCGTCTATTTTCCATTCATAATTCCATTCTCCTTTTGTTCTGTTTTGCAATGTTAATACTGCATCGGGTAAGGTAAATTGCGAACTGTTTGGTGTAAATGCTGCTTTTGGTGTAGGATACACGGTAACGGTATGTTTTGTAGAATCTTTACAACCATAAGAACTGTGTGTTTTGAGAGTAATAGTGTAATTTGTATCGACAACATTCACATTTTCATACACATATATAGGATTTTTTTCCTGCGATTTATTACCATCGCCAAAGTTCCATTCGTATGAATGGGCATGTTCTGATATATTTTCAAATTGCACAGGAGCTGGGCTACAAATATTTTCGGGTTTTATAAAACCAGCTATTACTTCTGGATATATTGTAATTGGTTCATTTGCAGAGTCTTCACAAGAGTATTCATTGGATACAATAAGTGATATGTATGAGCGAATAGGCTCGTGAGAATTATTTGTGTATGTATAGCTATCTATTTCTTCATTAATAAATGTTTCATTATTTATGTTCCATACAGCACGGGTGGCACCATCGGATTCATCATAAATTTTTGTAGTTAAAGGTGAACAACCTGAATTTTTTTCTATATGAAATTGAGCCATAGGCTGCGGGTAAACTGTAATGGTAGTTGTGTCTGAATACGCTTTGCACCCGTATGTAGATTGAGCCACAAGGCTTATGTTATATAATTTTTCTGTGGAATTGTAGTTTAAATAACTATGTCCAGGATTAGTATTTGTAGCACTAGAATTATCTCCAAAATCCCAAAAATATGTATTTGCTCCCGAAGAATTATTGAAGAAATTTATATCAAGTGGACTGCAACCTGAATAATGAGAAGGCGAAAAATCAGCTATTACTTCTGGATATACCTGAATAGCTTGTATATATGAACTTGCACAAGAATATTCATTTCTTACACGTAGCTCCACGGTGTGGACTTGTGGTAAATGAGAAGAATTAGATGATTCAAATAAAAGCATTTCTTCTTGCACATTTTGTGGTAATTGATTGTCTATTATCCATTCTATATGCGAAGCCCCTTGCGTGGTTGAGAGTAATTTTGTACTCATAGGCGAGCAACCTATAAGCGTGTCGGCTACAAAAGAAGCTGTAATGCTTGGATATACGCGTATGGTTTTGTAAGCAGTATCGCTGCATTTAAAATGATTGTTTCCAATAAGTCTTACGGTATATATGGTGTCGCTTACAGAATTATTAAGAAACGTATTATATGGATTTTTATCTGTAGAAACTTTTTCATCGCCAAAATCCCAACTATATGATTCACCATATTGCGAATGATTAGAAAATTGAACTAAAAGGGGACTGCAACCAGATATTTCAGGAGAAAAATCTGCTATTACTTGCGGATATACCGTAATAGTTTGTGTGGCAGTATCTTTACATTCATACTGATTTTTTACAAAAAGCTTTATTTCATCTTGACGTACATCTCCGTCTTTATTTTCATATAATTGTGTGGAATTTAATTGATTCGATTCTTCTCCATTGCCATATACCCATGTATATTCTTCTGCTCCTATAGAATTATCTTCAATATGTATATGGAGCGGACTACAGCCCGATACGTTATCTGTAGTAAATTGTGCTTGAGGCTGAGGAAAAATTTCTATAGTTTGTGCATCGGACGTATCTACGCACCCAAAATCAGATATTGCTACTAATTGAGCTTCTCGTATAAGAGTGTTTTGTGATGTGTTTATATAGGTATGTCCTGTATGTACATTACTTGAAAACGTGCCATCATTAAATATCCAATTATATGATGTTGCTCCTGTAGAGTAATTTGTGAAATGCGAATTGAGTGGACTGCATCCTTTAGTGGGGGATACTGTAAAATTTGCTTTTACTTCTGGAAATACAAGTAACGAAAGGGAGTGCTTGTCTTTACAATCATATTGATTGCGAGCGTATATTGTAAGTCTATGAGATTGTTGATCTTGTGTGTTATTAGTAAATGTATGGGGAAAACTTTGTTCGCCATGATGAAATAATGTGTCTTCATCAAATTCCCAATATGTATGAGTAGCACCTTTTGTAGTATTTTCTATTGTAGTGCTAAATGGAGAACAACCGTAATTTGTATCTATCACAAACGAGGCATCGGGACTTGGATATACAGTAACACGTGAATAAAATTCTGCTTCGCAACCTTGATTTGTTGATACTTTTAATGTAATTGGATATTCAATTACGTCTGCAGTTCTATTTATAAAAATATGTTCTACAGTATTTCCCCCAATTTCTTCAGTTCCATCGCCATATTTCCACTCATAATTTGGAGCAAGCGATTCGGTAGATAAATTTACTATTAAAGGGCTACATCCTAATGAATCACTTAAATCTATACCTTTATCGGGGAAAGGATATACTGCTACAAATTTTACAAGTGAATCAAAACACATAGAAGAATTGTTGGTATGCAATGTTATTGGTACATATTTTACATTATTTCCAGAATTTGTGTATGACACGGTAAATGATTCTTGAGAATGTCTTTCTCCATCTTCTAATTCCCATTCAAAAAAATTGGCAAATTCGGTAGTGTTAGTAACTTCTAATGATTGTCCGCTGCAAATAGAGGTGCGAGAAAGTGTGAAATTAGTTTTTGGTTGCGAAAACACTTCTATAGGATATATGATTGAATCTACGCAGCCATATTCTGATGTCGCTTTGTGTTTTACGTGATATATTATTGGTTTATTACTTGTGTTAAAAAAATAATGCGTAGGGCTTGATGATTGAGATGTTTCCCCATCGTCAAAGTCCCACGCATGAAATACTCTCTCTTGTACGATTGTAGGAAACTGTACTTCTAAAGGAGCACAGCCATTTGATTGAAAAGGAGATAAAACGGGTTTAGGATAAGAGAGAATTTCTTTTGTAAGTGTATCTGAACAATAATCTGTACGAACAATTAATGTAACAGGTATAGGTTCTTCATTAATTAATTCTACAGTAGGATTGTATTCATTTTCTATGTTTGTTTCGCGTATTGTCCATTGCCAGCTTGTTATGGCATCATGTTCTACATACGATGTGTTTTGTATAGTGTATGTATCACCCACACATGCTTTATCTGTAGAAAAATGAGCAACTGGCACTGCATGAGATTTTACTTTCATAGAAATGCTATCGGAGCAAGAATGTTCGTTAAATACTTGTAAACTGACGGTATATTCTTGAGCGGTGCTATATTCTACAGGCGATGGTTGTCGGTTATATGAGAATCTTCCATTTCCAAAACTCCAATTATATTCGGTAGCACCTACTGATTCATTGGTAAATACCATAGCAGTACCTAAGCAAGGAGTGGTGTGAGAAAACTGAGCTTTAGGAGATGGATACACGTCTAAATTAATAGTAGCGGTGTCGGTACAATTAAATTCGTTAGTAGCAACCACCTTGTAAGTCCCCGCCATAGAATTATTTATATTCGAGAGGGTGTTGAATTGATTTGTTGATGAAAAATTGTTACCGCCTGTCCATTCATACTGTAAGTTTGCAGGAAAAACTCTCAATACAACATCGCCGCCTTCACATGCATTAGAATGTGTAGTAGTAATTTCTGGCGAAGGATTTATGGAAGCTTTAAGTGAAGCATTATTTTTACACCCATTGGCGTCTTCTACCGTTAAAGTGTAGTTTCCAGTATGTTCATAAGTTACAGCATTAATTATAGGATTTTGTTCATGAGAGGTAAACGAAAGTGGTCCTGCCCAATTGTATGATACTATATCTTTATCAGATTCCGCTTGTAATAACAAATCGCCACCGCTACATGGTACATTTGCTTGAAGTGAAACTGTGGGTAAATCTATAACATTTACGGTTGATGTTCCTTGAGCAACACAACCATTTTCTGTAATTCCAGTTACCGTATAGGTAGTGGTTTCTAATGGATATACAGTTTTTTGAGCTCCAACTCCTAAATTATTATCCCATTCGTAGTAATCGGCTCCCTCTGCAGAAATAGTAGTACCTTGTCCTTTGCATATAGTTTCGTTAGTTGGGGGTATTGATAATCGTTCAATTAAAATATCGGCAAATAAGGTTACATAACAATCAGTTATACTCATCATTTGGCACGAATAAGATTCTCCTTCTATGAGAGGAACATGAATCTCTTGTGTGGTTTCTCCGTTACTCCATACGTATGAACTAAATCCATCTGGTGCTTTTAATGTTGCAGTACTGTCAGATTCACAGGCTTTAACTTGTATTCTCATGGAGCCAGTTATGACTTCCATATATGCATAACTCCAGTGTCCTCCAAGCCGGCAATCGGCGTTGGTAAATTCAAGAGTTACTATTTGCCCTATATATGGAGTTAAATCAAGTGCTATGGATGTCCATGGTTTCCAACGAACTATTGTATCTCGTCTTGGATTACGAGGATCTTTATGCACTTCACATGTATAGAATCCTTGAATTCCCTCACCTGACACTATATGATCATATCCACATAAAGAATCAATTATTCTACCATTATTATCGCGTACTGCCACATCAAAAAATGGCTGCTCATGTGGTTCGTGCCCTGGATCTTCAAATACTACAGCGTATTTATATAAAAATAACGAGTTTTCTTCTGTAACTTTTAATTGATAACGTAATTGTTCTACTTCGGCTCCTTTTATATTATTACCTAATTTAGCAACATAATTTCCTCCGTCGGGTGGTATACTCGGAAGTTCACCACATGTATAGCGGTCGTAATATAAATTTGAAATTATAGTTTGTCTATTTGTGGTTATTGTGTTGTTCGTAAATGTTATTTGTCCAGTTCTTCTATCAATTCTTCCGTTAGAAGCACTCCAACCAGTAAAATCACCTAATTCAAAATCTGAATTTAATGAGGTTGTTTGCCCTTGTGTATGAGATATAAAAGCAACACTACAAATTATGAGAAAAATAAAAATATTTTTCACTTGTTTACTTTCAGATTTTTTATGAGTTTTTAACATTATAACAAATATACGTAAATACACATATTTGTATAGTAGAAAAGTACCATTAAGTAGCATTATTGTTGCAAAAAACATGTCTTTTAGTGCTTAATGTAGGGTTTTTAATGCTTAATGGCTTTCCCATTTATCACAAATCATTCTGAATAATCAACCATATAATGAAGACCAATACTTTTTTTGCGAGCTTTTGCACTTTTAATAACTAAATATCCTACAAGAATAAGATTACGCAATTCACATAATTTTGGTGAAAGTGTGGTTTTTTTATATAAATCTTCTGTTTCAGAATACAATGTCCATAATCTATTAAATGCACGTTTTAGTCGTTCTTGACTTCGTACAATTCCTACGTAATTGCTGAGTATTTGCTGCACTTCTTTTAAACTTTGCGTTATTAAAATCATTTCTTCGGGAAACGAAGTTCCTTCATAGTCCCAGTCTGGAATATTTGATTGAATAGGATTTGTTTCTTTTTCGTGTTTTGCTACAGATATTGCAAAATCAGCAAAAGCAATTGCTTCGAGCAAACTATTAGACGCAAGTCGGTTTGCCCCATGTAGTCCCGTACAACTTACTTCACCTGCTGCATATAAATGTTTAATTGAAGTTCTTCCAAATGCATCTACTTTTACTCCTCCACAAAAATAATGTGCTGCGGGAGTAACAGGAATCATATCTTTAGAAATATCAATACCAATACTACTGCATTTTTTATAAATGTTTGGAAAATGATTTTGAAGTTTTTTCTTGTCGATATGTGTGCAATCTAAAAACACAAAATCGCTTCCACTTGTTTTCATTTCATTATCAATAGCACGGGCAACAATATCTCGTGGAGCAAGATTACCACGAACATCATAATGTTTCATCAACTCTTCGCCTTTTTTATTTCGTAAAATGCCTCCAAAACCTCGTAAGGCTTCTGAAATAAGAAAAGCGGGAGAATCACTTGGATTATATAATGCTGTTGGATGAAATTGTACAAATTCCATATTATCAAGCACACCCTTTGCTCTATGTACCATGGCAAATCCATCACCAGTAGCAATGGTTGGATTTGTTGTGGTTGAATATACTTGTCCCGCACCTCCTGTGGCAAGCATGGTTGTTTTTGCTAAGATTGTATATACTTTATTCGATGCAATATCAAGTGCGTATGCACCAAAGCATGAAACATCTTGTTGATGTCGTTTTACTAATTCTCCTTGATGGTGTTGCGTAATTAAATCAACTGCAAAAAAATGCTCTAAAACGGTAATGTTTTTATGAGAACGAACCTTGTTGCATAATGCACGTTGGATTTCATATCCAGTATTATCTTTATGATGAAGGATTCTATGTTCACTATGTCCGCCTTCTTTTGCTAAATTATATGCTCCATCTTTTTCTGTGTCAAAACGAGTGCCCCAGTTTAATAAATTTTGAATAACATTTGGAGCATACTGTACAACTTTTGTTACTACTTCTTGATTACACAATCCCGCTCCGGCAATGTTTGTGTCTTTAATATGCTTTGCAAAACTATCGGGTGATGAAAGTACAGCTGCAATGCCTCCTTGTGCGTGAGAGGTGTTGTTTTCTTCGAGTGTGTATTTTGTGAGAACAGTAACTGTACCAGTTTCAGCTGCTTGTAACGCAAAACTTAAGCCAGCTAATCCTGACCCAATAACAAGATAATCAGTAATGATTTTCACGATATGTGTTTTTGTTAATCAACAATATATTAATACGCAAATTTGAACAAAAAAAAGCAATTTATGTCTAAATATACCTTCTATTTTTTCCATTACTAATGGAATGATATTTAAAAAAATTATTTTTTGTACAACACTACTTTTACGTTGCGAGAATTTGTATTTTTGTAGTTGATTTTTTATTTATAATGCAATGTAATGAAAATAATGTATTCAATAATTACCCACTGTTTTTTTTTCTTATTCATTGTATTGAATCTGTTTTCGTGTAAAAAAACTACCTTCCCAACAGATGAAGACCAAAGCGATAGCCGTGGCATTTTTGGCTCTGTAGCACTGTATTCAGAATATGGAACATTACTATCAGATGCGTCAGATGTCCAAATTGTAGCACATTGTGTAGATACGCTTATGAAAGATTCTTCTGGAAATGCAACAGATATTTTTGATACAATTTTAACTATCTACACAAATGAAGAAGGCTTGTGGTCTTTTGAAAATTGCCCAGCTGGATATTATTCTATCACTGCTTTAAAAGATGGTTTTGGAGAGTATTCACGCTATAACCATTGGTATGATACGGTTCGTTCCGATACTTTATCAACGTTTACGCTTGCAAAATCACCTTTAGCACATGTTATATTCGATTCGATTCGATATGCTCAAAACTTATTATATGTATCACGTACCATTTCTTTTTTGTATAATTATTCAGAAGATTACCCGGTTGCCACTTGGTATTTTTTTGACACAACGCCACAGGTGAGTGTGTTAAATCACATGTACGCATATCTTTCGGGTGCAAGTTTTGGAAATCTTAATAAACCGCATACATATACTATGCAAATGGCAATTTATAAATTACGATCACATGGTTTTTCTGAAAAAGATTCGGTGTATGTTCGTATAGGATTAGATAATTATAAATTTTCTTCGTATCAAAATAGCAACAATCAGTGGATATATCCTAATGTTGTAGAAGAATCGTCGGTTATTGGATTTTATTTAGATTCATTTGGCGATGATTAAAAAAGCTGCAAAAATACTGTGTGTATGTGCTGCTTTTTGTACTTATATATCGTCTATGGCACACGAAGTACATATTTCTTATTCGCGAATTCATATCAGCGATTCTGCAATTATTGTTTTATCAAAAATGTATGAACACGATTTTGATTATATTTTGTATGATGTACCAAAAACAAATGTATCTTATACAGATTCTTTGAAAGTACGGTTTTTTAATCAATTTTCTGTGAGCATTAATGGTGTAAATGTTGATTTTTCTGTAGATTCAATAACTGTTTATGACGAAATGTATTGGGTGTATGTATATGCAGAATTGCCTAAAAAGCCAACAGTGATTTCAATTTCAAATCAAATTATGTGTAATTTGTTTGAAGACCAAAAAAATTTATGCGTGGTTTCGTATGGAAAAAAAGAAGAAGGATATATTTTAGATTGTGAAAATAAAAAAATACATGTTACTTTGTAATAAACATAAATCATACATGATTGCTCGAATCGTAATAAGTATTATTCTCTCTTTCAGTTTTATGCAGGCTGTATTTGCTACACACAATAGGGCGGGTGAAATTACCTATCGACAAATTTCTGCAAATACGTATGAAATAACCATTGTTACCTATACATACACACCAAGTGCTGCCAATGAGTATCGTGGACAATTGCCCATTGATTGGGGCGACGGCACCATGTCGTATGTACAGCGTGTTGAAGAAATTAATTTGCCCGATAATTATAGTAAAAACACTTATGTTGCACAACATACATATCCTGGTCCGGGCGTGTATAAAATTGTGATGGAAGACCCAAATAGAAATTTGGGCATTAAAAATATTTTTGATTCGGTTAATATTCCGTTTTCTATTTCAACCACTTTAAAAATTGACCCTATTTTAGGAGGAAATAATACGCCTATTTTACTAAATCCTCCTTTAGATAAAGCGGCAAAAGGACAACGTTTTGTGCATAATCCTGCTGCCTATGATATTGATGGTGATAGCCTTTCGTATTCTTTGGCGGTGTGCCGTGGCGAAAATGGTGAAGAAATTCAAGGATATTCTTTCCCTGCTTCAAGTAAAGAATTTCGTGTAGATTCTATAAATGGTGATTTAATTTGGGATGCACCTATAGAAGTTGGAAGCTATAATGTGGCAATGCATATAGAAGAATGGCGTGATGGAGTAAAAATAGGATATGTTGCACGTGATATTCAAATTGAGGTGTATGAAACTAATAATAATGTGCCTGTGTTTGAACCAATACAAGACATTTGTGTGCGTGCAGGAGATTCGGTTGCAATTACAATTACAGCAAACGATGTTGATGGAAATACTATTTTTTTGAGTGCACGTGGTGGTCCGCTTGAAGAAACAAGTGTAAAAGCTACTTTTGCTTCAAAAATGGGGGTGGGGACTGTTTCTTCAGATTTTGTGTGGGTTCCTTCTTCACATGAGGTGCGTACGCAGCCATATACTGTTGTTTTTAAGGCGGTTGATTCGGGTGCTGATATTTCTTTAACTGCTTTGCAATATCTTAATATTACGGTTGTAGGACATCCTCCACAAACTGTTACGGCACAAGCACAAGCATCATCGGTGCATGTGCAGTGGAATAATGCAGAAGATGCGGTTACGCAATTTTTTCTCTATCGAAGTAGAAATCCTCATGCATATACTCCTGAATATTGCGAAACTGATTTTCCAAATGTTCTTGCTCTACAGTATGATAAAATTGCTACGCTTTCACATGAATCCTTAGAATTTATTGATAATGACGAGGGCTGGGGATTAACACCCGGAACTACCTATTGTTATAGACTTGTTTCTGATTACGCTTATAATTCGCCAAGTTATGTGTCTCAAGAAGTGTGCGTTGAGGTTACACCAGCGGTTTCGGTACTTACAAATGTAAGTGTTGAACACACTGCTTGTGATAATGGTAAAATGTTTGTTTCGTGGACAATGCCGTTTGATATAGACACTACTATATATAAACCTCCCTATAGATATTCATTACTGAGAACTGATGGATTTTCTGTATTGAATTTCACTGAAATTGCCCAGTTTACAAATCTTACCGACACTTCTTTTGTTGATACAGCTTTGTGTACACAAAACATGTCGTATTCATATAGAGTTGACTTATATTCTGATGCCGATGGAAAACCATTGTTAATCGGTTCTTCACCAATTTCATCATCGCCGTTTGTTAAAATTCATTCATCAAACAAACAAATACGTCTTACTTTAGATTCTCACGTAAGTTGGATTCATGATACTATTTTTGTGTACAAACAAAATGAAACAACTCTGGCGTTCGATTCTGTTGGAATTTTTCAAAATAATGAATTTGTAGATACAGGATTAGAAAATTTACAGGATTACTGTTATTATGTGATAACAAGTAGCCATTTTCAACATGCGAAAATGCCACAACGTGTGTATAATAATTCTCAAATACTTTGTTCACAACCTATTGATACTATACCTCCTGAATTAATTGATTTTACGGTTCTTCAAAATTGTGAAACCTACACACATACAATACAGTGGGATGAGTGCGATCCTGATATTGAAAAGGTAAGAATATATGTAAAATCTTGCGATGATATAACCGATGATGTTGTTCTTGGAACATTTGATGCTTCAAAAAAACAATATATTCACCAATTTACAGAATTTAATAGCACCATGTCGGCATGTTATTATATAACCACGCTTGATGCTGCTGGTAATGAAAGCAATCCTTCGCCCGATACCTGTTTATATACCTGCCCAGTGTATGTTTTACCTACTATTTTTACTCCCAATGCCGATGGCGAAAATGAGCTGTATAAACCTGCACACAATAGATATGTGCAAAAAATTGATTTAAAAATATATTCAAGTTGGGGCGATTTAGTGTTTGAAACAGAAGATCCTGAAATTTTATGGGATGGAACGCATTATACTACGCATAAAAAAATGCCCGATGGGGTGTTCTATTATGTGTGTGATGTATATGAATATTGGGCTGATTGCACATTACAACCACGTACGCTTGCTGGTTTTTTTCATATGTTTTCTGATAGTGGAGAGTAGCGTGTATGCGTAAATATGTAAAAACATACATAAAAATAAAGAGGTGGAGTTTGATTACACAATTTTAATGTGTTTTTTATTCTGAAAGAATTTATGAATTCTTATTTTTATGTATATTTGAACTAATTAAAACGAGTATGTAATTTTTAAATATTTTATAATGCAATTGATTGATAATTATGATTTTGCTGGAAAAAAAGCAATAGTTCGAGTTGATTTTAATGTGCCATTGCACAAAGAAACAGGAGTGGTAACTGATGATACTCGTATTCGCGGGGCTTTACCAACAATTAATAAAATCTTACAAGATGGTGGTGCGGTAATTCTTATGTCGCATATGGGACGACCAAAAGTAAATCCTGACCCGAAATTTTCTTTGAAACAAATTATTTCTAAACTTTCAGAAAATTTAGAAGGAAAAACAATTTTGTTTGCTGATGATTGTATGAAAGCAAAACAACAAGCAGATAATCTTAAAATGGGAGAGGTTTTATTACTTGAAAATCTTCGGTTTTACGAAGAAGAAGAAGGAAAACCACGTGGAGTGGAAAATGCAAGTGAAGAGCAAATAGCAGCTGCAAAAAAACGTGTAAAAGAATCACAAAAAGAATTTGTTAAAACCTTGGCTTCATATGCTGACGTGTATGTAAACGATGCATTTGGTACTGCACATAGAGCACACGCATCAACAGCACTTATTGCAGATTTGTTTGATGAAAAAAGCAAAATGTTTGGCTTTTTAATTAATAGCGAATTGCGTGCTATGGATAAAGTTATACAATCAAACGATACTCCTAAAACTGCAATTATGGGAGGAGCAAAAGTTTCTGATAAAATTCAAATTATTTCTCGATTATTACCAACTATTGATAATTTAATTATTGGTGGAGGAATGACCTATACGTTTATAAAAGCACAAGGCGGAGCAATCGGAAATTCATTGTGCGAAACTGATAAATTAGATTTAGCACTTGATATTCTTGCAAAAGCAAAAGAACATAATGTAAAAGTGTATTTACCTGTTGATGCAGTAAATGCAGATGCATTTGCTCCTGATGCAAATACGTCGGTTTCAAAAACAAATGAAACTCCTGATAACATGATGGGGCTTGATATTGCAGATGAAACAATTGCACAGTTTTCTGATGTTATTGCACAATCAAAAGTAATATTGTGGAATGGTCCAATGGGAGTGTTTGAAATGGATAAATTTTCAAAAGGAACTTCGGCAATTGCTCAGGCACTTGCAAAAGCTTCGCAAAATGGAGCTTTTACGCTTGTTGGAGGTGGTGATTCTGTTGCAGCTATTAATAAAAATAATTTAGCAAACAAGGTGAGTTATGTTTCTACGGGTGGTGGTGCAATGCTTGAATATATGGAAGGAAAAGTTCTTCCGGGTATTGCTGCTATACGTGGTAAATAATAAGAAACATATACATTTTTGCTGACTTGTTGTAGTCAGTGCATGTTGTTAAATGTTCTATAAAAAAGAATGATTAAATAAATAAAATAATTTTTTATATGAAAAAAAATGTATATTTGAAGTATAATAATCAATTCTATAAATAACAAATGAAAAAACAATTTTCAAAAACAAAGCCCGAATGTAAAGTTACATTTCAAATTCCTGCAGAAATACTTGCAGGTTCTAAAAAAGCATCAATTGCTGGCGAATTTAATGGCTGGGATGTGAATGCAAACCCTGCAAGAATAATTAAAGGCGTTGCAAGTGTGAGTGTGGTTTTAGAGTCAGGACGTTCGTATCAGTATAAATTTGTAATTGATGGTGAACGATGGGAAAATGACCCTCAAGCTGATAGTTATATTTCAAATGAATTTGGTGATGCAAATTCAATTGTAGATTGTACAAAATAACATCATAACAATTTAAAAAAAAAGCCAGCATAAAAGCTGGCTTTTTTTTATTATATAGGTATTATAATCTATAACCATCGTACGTATGCAAAATCTTGACGGTGGGGAATTGCATGATGCTTTGGATACATGCGAATACCATAATTAAACACCCCTGATTTTTTTGGCGTAATAGAAATAGAGAATATTGAAATATGTTCATCGTTTTCTAAAAATTTAAACGGTGTTTTTTCAATAACAATAAATTCTCCACTTGAATCTTGTTCTGTTAACACTAATTCAACTCCTATTTCATCTGGAGAAAGACCTTTTAAATCAAGTTTTACTTCTCCTTCGTATGATTTTCCAAGAGTTAATGTATCAGCAGATTTTTCAATATCGGTAGAAATCACATAAATATCATCCCATTTTTCAGAGATTTTTTTCTTCCATTCTGTAATTTCATCTGCTAATTCATAATTATTAGCAGTCATTTGTTTTTTTCTATCTGCCAATTTAGAATAGTATCGCTCATGATAATCATCAATCATTCGTTTTGTGGTAAATTCAGGAGCAATTTCTGCAATACATTTTTTCATGTATTGTATCCATTGATGCGGAATGCCGTCTTTATCTCTATTATAATATAAAGGAGCAATTTCATTTTCTAACATGCTATAAATTGTTTCCGCATCTAATTTATTTTGAAATTCTTGGTCGTCGTATGTGCGTTTTTCAGGTAAAGCCCAGCCTGCACCTTCTTTATATCCTTCGCACCACCAGCCGTCTAATACACTAAAATTCATAGCACCATTCATAACAGCTTTCATACCACTTGTTCCTGATGCCTCAAGAGGACGAGTAGGAGTGTTTAACCAAATATCTACTCCTTGTACAAGTTGTCTTGCTAAATTCATGTCGTAATTTTCCATGAAAATAATTTTTCCAACAAATTCGGAAAGTTTCGAAATACGTACAATTTCTTTTATCATTGCTTGTCCAGGCTTGTCGTTAGGATGCGCTTTTCCAGCAAAAATAAATTGAATAGGACGCTCAGGATTATTTACAATTTTACTTAAACGCTCTAAGTTGCTAAATAATAAATATGCACGTTTATATGTTGCAAATCGTCGCGCAAAACCAATAGTAAGTGTTTTGCTGCTAATATATTGTGTTATTTTTACTAATCGTTTAGGGTCTTCAAATCTTTGCGTCCAATTTTCATGAAGTTTTTCTTTTACATAGCTAATTAATTTTTCTCTATGCTTTTCTTTAATATTCCAGAGCACTTCATCATTTACATCATAAATTTTTGACCAGTATGAACTATCAGATAGATTATTTAGAAAACCGGCACCAAATGTTTTATTGTGTAAGTTTTGCCAATCTTTTGATATCCATGTTCCGTAGTGAACACCATTTGTAACATAGCCAATGTGTGATTCTTCAACTTGATATCCTTGCCATAAATCATTAAACATTTTTTTAGACACATCACCATGAAGGCGACTTACGCCATTTACTTCTTGTGAGGTGCAAATAGCAAGATTACTCATTGAAAAATTTTCTCCATGATTGTCAGGATACATTCGTCCTAAGTTCATAAAATCGTTCCAGCTTAATTGTAATCGTTCTGGAAATTGTCCTAAGTATGTCATCATTAAATCCTCAGGAAAAGAGTCGTGTCCCGCAGGAACAGGAGTGTGGGTTGTATAAAGTGTTGAAGAACGAACAACCTCAAGAGCTTTTTGGAAGGAGAAATTTTTATGTTTAATAAGCTTACGAAGGCGTTCGAGGTTGATGAATGCAGCATGCCCTTCGTTGCAATGAAATATATCAATTTTTTCGCCTACAGCTTCAAGTGTACGAACACCACCAATTCCAAGAAGCATTTCTTGTTTTAAACGATGTTCGTTATTTCCTCCATATAAAGCATGTGAAATAGCACGGTCTTCTTCGTTATTATCTGAAATATCGGTATCTAAAAGGTAGAGTTTAATTCGCCCTACATGTACGAGCCATATTTGAGCGTTAATAATTCTACCTGGCAATCCAACTTGCACAGTAATAGGGTTATTATTACTGTCGGTTACAAGATGCACAGGAAGTTCAGAAGGGTTTTGCGGAGTATATACCGCCATTTGGTCACCATCTAACGATAGTTTTTGTTGGAAATAGCCAAATTTATATAAAAATCCAACCGCCACCATATTGGTATTTGTATCACTTGCTTCTTTTAAGTAGTCGCCTGCTAAAATACCTAAACCACCTGAAAATACTTTTAACGAGTCGTCTAATCCGTATTCCATACTAAAATATCCGATTCTGGCATTTTCTTCGGCAGGTTTTACCGCCATGTAATCATTATATTTTTGCAACACAGCTTTGTATTGTTGCATAAAAGAATCGTTTTTAGTTAATTCAACCAGACGGTCATAACTAATTTCTTTAAGAACTTGAATCGGATTAAGACTTTTTTTCCATAAAACCGAATCGATTTCTTGGAATAAATCTTTTACCTCATAATTCCACGTCCACCATAAGTTTGTCGCAAGAGTGTTAAGTTCCTTAAGTTCTTGCGGAAAACTTGATTGCACAACCATTCCCTTCCATAATGGAGTATTATGTTTGCTTTGATTTAAGTTTGCTCCCATTTGTTTATTTACTATTTAAAAATTAATTATTTACTTTTTTATATTACCTTTTGTTTTTAGTTCAATCAGTTGCTCAAGAGCCGCTGTATGTTTTGCTATTTCTTGATCGAGTTCTTCTTTTGAAAATTGAATTTGCTCATGTGTTTTTGGTGCTTTTTTAACCCGTTCATTAAAATCACCTATAACATTCATAAAATTAATAAATGCCTCGTATGGAGTAGGATACGGGTTTGCTTTTAAAGGCGTATTTCCATCAGCAAAAAATTTGGTACTCATATAATAAAAATTATCTGAGTTTTGCAAATATTTCCAATCTTGTAAAATATACTCATCTGTTATAGCGTGCATAGTATCAACATGTTTGTATAATGCATCAAAAGCTTCTCTTTGCAAATTATTTCCAAGCCATGGTGATATATCTCGTTCTTCGTCGGCACAAGATGTAGTGTTTGGCACACTTAGCACTGAAACAGGTTGTCCGTCTTTAATTATTTCTGAAAATGTTGTAAACGAAAAATCTGTATGATTAAGAATTGCGTCAGGTAGTGTTTTCATAAAATCAAAAATTCCTGTTGATTTATGTTGATATTCACCAAATGTTTCATAGTCCATACACAGATTAAGAATTTCTTCGTCTTGTGGTAAATTTTTAATCCACCCAGCCATTTTATCAGCTGTTAGGGGCCATTGATCCCAAGCTTGATTTGAAAAACGTAGTGCAATATCGTCGCTCATTTTATAATTACGAAGAAGAATTTTTAGTTTTGGATTATTGGCACTACAATAGAGGAAATTAGGACTTTTCCAACCTAAAATATGTCTCGCACCTTCAATGAGAATACCTTTATATCCCATATTGAGCACCATGTCGCCAATATAATCAGAATAAATATAATGTGCATTATGAAACACTTTTGGTGTTTTGTTGAATACTTCACGTATTTTATTGCTATGCATTTCAACTTGTTTACGAAACTCCTCTTCGGATTTAATAGATGCCAATGAGTAGTTGTATGGTTGTGCTAAAAACTCAACCTTTCCAGTTTTTGCAAGCTCTTGAAAACTTTCAATTACCTCGGGCGTATATTTTTCAAATTGTTCAATAGCACTTCCACTTATTGAAAAATTCACTTTAAATTTTCCCTTATGTTTTTTTATAAGGTCAAGCAAAAGTGTATTCATAGGGATATATGAACTTTTAGCTACTCGTAGCAAGGTAGATTTATTAAGAAAATCATCATAATAATAATGATCTGTACCTATGTCAAAAAAACGATATGTACGTAATTTGAAAGGTAGATGAACTTGAAAATGTAAGCAAATATTTTTCATGTTTATGCGTTTGATAAGGTGTTTTGATAGATAGATTTTATTGTTTTTGCTGCCGAGTCCCATTTCAAATTGTCAACTTCTACTTTTCCGTACGTTTTAAACATATTGTCGAGACCATTATAACTCACAATGCCATAGATTGCATCTGCCATAGAGTCCACATCCCAGAAATCGATTTTTATAGCATGTTTTAAGATTTCCGAAACCCCTGATTGTTTTGAAATAATTACAGGAACATTTGAACGCATTGCTTCGAGAGGCGATATGCCGAAAGGCTCTGAAACTGATGGCATTACATACACATCACTAATTGAAAGCATGTGAATAACATCATCGCCACGCAAAAAGCCTGTAAAATAAAAATTTTCAGAAATTCCAAGTTCTGCAGCTCTCCACATCATTTTTTCAAACATATCACCGCTTCCAGCCATTACAAATTTAACATTTTTTTTGCGTTGCAATACTTTTGCAGCTGCTTCTAAAAAATATTCTGGTCCTTTTTGAAAGGTAATTCTTCCAAGAAATGTAACTATTTTATCGTCAACATTTTTTTTAAATTTTTGCGGTGTTGATAGTTGCACATCGTCAACACCATTATATGCTGTTGTTACTTTTGATTCAGAAACTCCGTAATTATTTACAACAGTACTTTTGGTTAAATTACTAACTGTAATTATTGCATCAGCAGCGTGCATCCCTCTGCGTTCAATATCGTACACAAATTGATTTACATGCATGCCACTTCGGTCAAATTCTGTTGCATGAACATGTATTACGAGTGGTTTTCCAGACACCTCTTTTGCTGCAATACCAGCATCATATGTAAGCCAATCATGAGCGTGAATAATATCGAAATCAAATTCTTGAGCAATTTGTCGTGCAACCCGTGCATATGCTCCTACTTCATGAATAAGGCTTCCTCCGTATCCTCCTTCAAATGTAATGGTGTCAAGTTCTTGTGTATGAGTGTATTGTTTAAGTTGTTTTGTCGTATTTACTCTATTGTTTATAATATTATAATATTCTTCGGTTGACACATAGGGAATTAAATCTGAACCAATTTCAACATATTGTACATTGTGAGCTTTTTTTATAGACTCATCACGAAAACTGTATTTTTTTATTCGTACAGGAATATTATTTGCCCCCACAAGTTTTACAAGACTTTGATCTTCATCACCCCAAGCTTTTGGAACAATAAAAATAATTTCCAAATCTTGTTTTGTCATGGCTTTTGTTAAACCATAACATGCCGTACCAAGTCCTCCTGAAATGTGAGGTGGAAATTCCCACCCAAACATAAGTATTTTCATTTTTTCTCTTTTGTTAATTCAATGTGTTCGAAATTGTCAATGAGTTTTTTTATACGTAAAGCAGCAGCGACGCTCCATGCTTGCGATATTGCTCCTCGTCCTTCATGAGGAGGGTTTCCGTCGTAAAGCTCTGAAAATGTTCCTATTCCGTGTGTAAAAAGAGCCTCTTCAAGACCATTGTATATACGTTTAATTTCAGTAACTCCTGATTTTCCATGAAGTTCTAAATATGCTTCGGCATAGGGAGCAAGCAGCCATAAAAGCACAGAGCCTTGGTGGTATGCAATATCTCGTTCTTGGATAGTTCCTTTACACTCTCCTTTATATAATGGATTTTTGGGCGAAAGAGTTCTAATTCCGCGAGGAGTAAGTAATTCTTTTTTTATTATTTCTAAAATAGCATGTTTCTGCATTTTATCTTTAAGAGGTGAATAGGGCAGTGATGCTGCAAACACTTGACTTGGACGCACCGAAAAATCTTTGTAATTTTCTGTTACATAGTCTGCTAAGTAGTTACGTGAATCGTCCCAAAAGATTTCTGTAAATGAATTTTCAATGTTTTCGGGTATAGGCAGCCATTCTGCTTGAAATTTTTTATCTGATATTATTTCAAGTGCAAATTTTATAGCATTATACCACAATACATTTATTTCAACAACATAGCCCCAACGAGGAACTACGGGTTTTCCTTGAATTTTTGCATCAGCCCATGTAAGAGCTTTGTCTGCGTGATTCAAATACAACAAACCATTTTCGTGCATAGTAATAATATCACTTTGGTTTGATTTAAAGGCAGTAATTATTTCTTGAATTTTTTTTGCGTATCGTTTTTTTACATTTGTTATAGAAGAGTGTTTCGCAAAATGTTGAACGGCACGCACATACCATAATGCAGTGTCTATAGATTCAACATTTGAATGTTCTATATTTCCCACATTTTTATACATGTATCCGTGTATTTCTTCGGTTATTGTATCTAAAACATCTTGGCAGGTTTGTAGGTCATCTAACGCTAAGGTTAATCCCGGTAAGGCAATCATGCTGTCTCGTCCCCATTTTCCGGGCCAAGGAAAACTTGCAATAATTTCGGTTTTATTATTTTTTCGAGAGAAAAACTGTTGCGAAGCTTTTCGTAAAAAATTCTCAAAATTAGTAATGGGTGCATTTTTTTTAATTTCGGAATCAAACAGTTTTTGTAATGAATTTGTTTTTATAGGTGTCAATCCTGCCGAAAATACTATAGATTCTCCTGTTTCTATAGGCACTTCAAAATAACCGGGTGTTAACAAATCTTCTATACATGCAAATCCTCGCTCTTTTTCTTTTGTATATTCAAAATTATTGTACCAATCGGGTGCTGAAATGTATTCGTTCTTTTTAGAAAGTTGCATTGCAAGATGTGGAAAATCTTGATATAATTGCGTTGAAATACCGTTTTCTATAGAGGTGTATTTTGTTTTTGCCTCCATATTTGCGTGTGTAAGTTCATGAATATTTCGAAACGCAAGAAATGGACGTAATTGCAGGGTTGTTTTTGAATTTGCTTTAAGAAGCGTGTATTTTATAAGAATACGGTCTTCTTCTTCTACAAGAAGAATTTCTTTTTGAAGCAATACGCCCCCAACTCTGTAGGTAAGGGTAGGGGTTGGTTCGTTTTTATATGATTCTATATATTTATGCCCTAAAGGGTTATAGTCGTTTATATATTTATGAATTGCAAGATGAAAAGGTGTGTTATGCTGTATTACCGTTTCGTCAAGTGATGAAAGAAGCACAAAAAGTTCATTGTTTAGTTCTTTTATAGGACTAATAAGTAAGCCATGATATTTTCGAGTATTACAATAAATGATTGTAGAACATGCATATGCTCCCAATCTGTTGGTGCGTATAAATTCTTGTTTTAACGACACGCTAAGGTTTGTAACTTCCTGTTTTTGAAACTCTAAGTAGCTCATGTGTAGAAAATTTTTTCGTATGCCACAAAAGTAGGAATAAATTCAAGAATTACTACTGATTTTTCCAATAAAAGTTTATATAAAGAATATGATATTGCTCATAATAAATAACGTAATATAACTCTTTACACTCTTTTTAATACTATTGCTGTTTGAGTAGGAATATAGATACGTAAAAAATGTTCGCTAAATTTTTTGTCAGATGCAGAAGTTGTAGTGTAAATCATTTGTTCGTCAATGCGTTGTAATCCCCCGTATTTTGCGGAATCAATAGTGAGCATTACTTTATATTTTCCTTTTTTTGTTGCAAATCCATAATCGGGAAATGAAGTGGTAGGATTAAATGAAAAAATAAAAATATATTCAGAACGCTCATATATAAGAACTTGGTCTTGAATGTTTTCAGAAATAAAGTTAGCTTTTTGAGAGAAAAAATCAGATTTTTTTGTAACTAAACTAATCATATCAGCATCAAAATCTGCAAGAAACTTATATCGAAGATTTTCGTCATTTCGTAACGACCATTGTCTGCGTGCATAATGATATGACCAATTATTGCCCGAACGAGGAAAATCAACCCATTCGGGGTGTCCGAATTCATTACCCATAAAATTCAAATACCCGTTTTGAGAGGTAGTAAGGGTTATTAATCGAATTAATTTATGTAAAGCTAAACCCCTGTCAATAACTAAACTTGGGTAGGCAACATGCATATTAAAATACATTTCTTTATCCATTAATCGAAATGCAATAGTTTTATCGCCAACAAGTGCTTGGTCGTGAGATTCTGCGTATGATATTACTTTTTCATCAAAACGAGCTTGTGTAAGTTCATGAAAAATTTGACCAACATGCCAATCTTCATCGCGTTTTTCTTTTAATAATTTTATCCAGAAATCAGGAACTCCCATAGATAATCTATAATCGAATCCATATCCCCCGTAATCATACGGAGAAGCGAGTCCTGGCATGCCGCTTACGTCTTCGGCAATGGTAATTGCATGCGGATTGCATTCGTGAATTAATTTGTTTGCCAGCATCAAATAACAAATTGCATCACCATCTTGTCCACCATCAAAATATCGTTCGTAAGTGTCAAAAGAACGCCCTAAACCGTGATCCCAATATAGCATGCTTGTTACTCCATCAAAGCGAAATCCGTCGAATTTATATTCTGTAAGCCAGTATTTACAGTTAGAAAGAAGAAAATGTACCACATCATCTTTTCCATAATCAAAACATTTTGAATCCCATGCATCATGGTTTCCTTTTGGTCCTTTATGAAAAAATTGATAATCTGTTCCATCGTAACAACCTAATCCTTCAACTTCATTTTTAACCGCATGAGAATGAACAATATCCATAATTACTCTAAGTCCCATGCCGTGTGCTGTATCAATAAGTGTTTTGAGTTCTTCTGGCGTTCCAAATCGTGATGAGGCTGCAAAAAAACTTGAAACATGATACCCAAACGAACCATAATATGGGTGCTCTTGAATTGCCATTAATTGCACCGTATTGTATCCAGCTTTTTTAATAATAGGAAGAATTTTTTGTGTGAATTCCGAATACGTGCCCACTTTATATTCTTCTGTTGCCATGCCCACATGAGCTTCGTAAATTAATGGTGTTATAGGTTTTGTGGGAACTTTATGTTTCCAAACGTATGGTTTAGTGTCCCAAATTTGAGAGCTGAACAATTTTGTGTCTTCATCTTGTACCACTCGTGTTGACCATGCTGAAATTCTATCGCCATGCCCACCTTTCCAATATACCGATAATTTATATAAATCGCCATGAGAAATTTTTTCTAAAGGAATTTGAAGTTCCCAATAGGTGTCTTTATTATCAAACACAAATTCAACCCGTTCTTTCCAATCGGTAAAATCACCAACTAAACAAATATTTGTGGCGTTTGGTGCCCATTCTCGAAATATCCAATGGGTTTTTGTTTTATGACAACCAAAAAAAAGATGCCCATTTGCAAAATCAATAAGAGAACCACTTCCTTTTGTAAGTTGTTTTTCACGTTGTTTAGAATATTCTAATCGTCCTATAATGGCATCTTTAAACTGATTGAGCCATGGGTCGTTTTCAACAAGTTTTGGAATACTCATAAGAATATGTTTAGAGATTTTTTCAAATATACATGTATTTTTTAAATTATTAGTTGTTGTTAGTTGAGAAATGTAGTTTTGTAGGGCAACATATAAATAAAGATATCTATTTGTATGCGTTTTTTTGTTGATATGTAAAATTACAGAGTTGAAAATAAGAATGTTATACGTGTTTTTTTGTGTTCATATTTTTTGTGTTTTTGCTGAATGTTTTATTTAATTTTATTGGTTTTTTGTTTTTGCTTTTATTATCTTTGATAGTTTGCTTCTGAAAAGTAGATAAAAACATACAAAATAAAAATCACAGTTATTTAATCTCAGTGTTTACGTATAAAAACATGAAAAAATTTTACATTCTTTGTTTGAGCATGATGTTCGTCTATACTTCTTATGCGCAGTTTATTACATTGCATCACGAAGGTAATAGTCTCCTTTTTAAAGGAAGCACAGCTTTTGCACAAGCGTATGAAGCATCGCAAGATGGAGATACCTTGTATTTTTCGGGTGGAACGTTTTTTCCGCCAGCAACTTTGAGTAAAGAACTTACCCTTTTTGGTGCAGGGCATTATCAAGATTCTACCGAGGTGACTGGCAAAACTTTTTTTAATGGTACTGTAAAATTATCACAGACTGCCAATAACTTTTATATTGAAGGAATTTCGATTTCAGGTAAATTTGAAATTGCGAACAATGAAGCGGTAACTGGTGTAACTATTAAAAGATGCTTTATAACTAACGATATAGTAATACCTGGTAACAAAACTACTATGTCGTCTAATATTGTGGTTATAGGCTCGGTGTTTAGAGGTGGAAATTTTGAAAATGCTGAAAATGTGCTTGTGAGTAATTCTATTATTTCTGATGGAGGTTTTTTTAATAGCTCTGGAAATAGTTTTATGAACAATATTATTTTCTATGCCGGTGATTACCATTTTGTTTTTGCTGATTGTCATAATAATACTATTGCAAATAATATCATTCATAGAGCTGGTGGATATCCGGCTTATATTATAAACGGATACGATAATGTGCTGAAATATAATTTGTTTACTCACAGTTCGCCGCAACTTGGAACAAACCCAATACTATCAAATAATTACTTTGGAGTTGCTTTAGAAGACTTATTTGTAAATCAAACAGGAACAAACTTTGATTATGCTCATAATTATCATCTGCAAGATGAAACATTGTATGTTGGATATGATGTCACACAAGTTGGAATTTATGGTGGCATTTTCCCATATAAAGAAGGTGCTGTGCCTAAAAATCCGCACATTATGGAAATGAATATTTCAGACACAACTAATGAAGAAGGCGAACTGCCTGTGAAAATTAAAGTTAGTACTCAAAAAGACCAAGATTAATTATACTTTGTTTAAAACTAAAATTATAATATTATGAAAAGGATTTTAATAATTAGTGTGAGTTTATTTTTCTCTTTAACACTTTGTGCTCAGTCTATAGCTTTATGTAGAGATGGCGAAACACAAATTTTTAACGGTAACACTGCTTTTGCACAAGCGTATGAAGCAACGTTAAGTGGTGATACTTTGTATTTTTCGGGTGGAACATTTTTTCCGCCAGCATCTTTAAATAAGGAACTTACTCTTTTTGGTGCAGGGCATTATCAAGATTCCTCTGCAGCTACAGGAAGAACTATTATGAGTGGTAATTTTAAACTATCGCAGGGAGCAGATAATTTTCATATAGAAGGATTTGCAATTTCTGGTAGATTTGAAATTATAGGCAATGAATCTATTACGAATTTAACTATAAAAAGGTGTTTCATTACTGACGAAATTTCTATTATTGGAAACAAAACAAATGTTTCTACCAATATTGCTATTATAGGGGCGGTGTTTGGAGGTGGAAATTTTGAAAATGCTGAAAATGTACTTGTGAGTAATTGTATTATTTCAAACGGACGTTTTGTGTATAGCTATGGAAATAGTTTTACCAACAATATAATTTTATTCTCAAACACCTCATTTTCAACGCACGTATTTAGTGCTTGTAATAATAATATTATCTCAAATAATATAATTCAAAGAGAAGGAAGTTATCTTAATTATATTGTGAGTGGAGAGGGCAACGTGTTGAGTAATAATGTGTTTACTCATGCTGAACCAAGTATGGGAACTAATTCAACTTTGTCAAACAATATAACTGGAGCCACTCTTTCTGATTTATTTATCAATCAAGCAGGTTCAGCGTTTGATTATGCTCACAATTATCATTTGCAAGATGAAACTCTCTATGTAGGAAATGACGGTAAACAAGTTGGTATTTATGGCGGAGCTTTTCCATATAAAGAAGGTGCTGTGCCTAAAAATCCACATGTTATAGAAATGGATATTTCAAACACAACTACTGAACAAGGTGAATTACCTGTGAAAATTAAAGTAAGCGTACAAAAAGAAAATGATTAAGCTTTTATAAATCTAAAAAATTATATAGTATGAAAAAACATGTAATAGTAAGTCTTTTGGTATCTTTCTCTTTTGCAGCAATGGCTCAAACTGTTGCATTACATCGTAACGGAGAAACACAAATTTTTAAAGGTATAAATTCCTTTGTAGATGCTAATAATGCTGCTCAAGATGGCGACACGCTCTATCTTTCTGGACATAATTTTACTGCTCCTGCAAGTTTTGACAAATCATTAAAAATTTATGGTGTTGGACATTTGGAGGAAGTTACAACTGCCACAGGAAAAACGTATGTAAATGGAAACTTTGCTTTAAAGCAAGGTGCTGATAATTTCCTTATTGAGGGAATAGATTTTGGAAATTTATCTGTAGAAAATAATAAATCTGTTAAAAATTTAACGGTTAAACGTTGTAACATTAGAGGTAGTATCACGTTTACTGGAACTGAACATCCTACAGAAGATTTTTTACTCGTAGGTTCTGTAATTCACGCAACAATTAATGTGCAAAACACAGTGCGTACACTTATAAGTAATAATATTATTATTGCTCAAATACACAATACAATTGAAAATATCATAAAAAATAATATTTTCTTTTCAGACTTTAGTAGTTATACTATTGTTGGATCTAATAATATGATATTAAATAATTATTTTGCAAGGAATAATAGATACGATAAACATTATATTTGCTCTGGAAATGGAAATGTTTGTTATAATAATGTCTTTTCACATTCTTCGGCTGATTGTGGAACTAATAGTGATGTTCAAAATGATTGGTATAGCGTAGAAATGCAGGATTTTTTTGTAAGTAAAAATGGAGTTAGTTATAATCTCGCAGATGATTTGCATTTACAAGAGCCTGAAGTTTATATAGGCGAAGATGGTACACAAGTTGGAATTTATGGTGGAATGTATCCGTATAAAGTAGATGCCATTCCTGTTATTCCATATATTGAGTCGGTTGATATTCCGCATAAAGTTGATGAAAACGGTAATTTGCCTGTGAAAATTACGGTAAAAGCTCAGAATGAACAAGATTAAACGTAAAACCTATTTTGAAATGAGATATAGTATAATAATATTTCTATCCATTTTTTCTTTGAACCTTGCTGTGGCTCAAAATAATATTGTAGGCTATGAATATTGGTTTAATAATAGCGAGAAAACTGTAGCCTCAATAACGCCTTCGGAAACATTCATTTTTGAACAAAATGTTTCTACCGAAGAATTACCTACAGGTTTACATCAATTTAATATTCGTTTTGTTGACAGCGATGGGGTGTGGAGTAGTATTGTGAAACGTTCGTTTTATAAACTTCCTGTTATTACTGCAAGTACAGAGTCATCTACTATTTCAGAGTTTCAATATTGGATAGATAATGATTTTGAACATGCAATTTCTGTTGCTCAAAATCAGGAGCTTATTCAGATTGATGAATTATTGTCAATGGCTGAATTAAAAAACGGTTTACATCAGTTTCATGTGCGTTTTAAAGATAGTAATGGGTATTGGAGTAGCATTAAAACTACAAGTTTTTATAAACTTCCTATTATTACTGCAAGTACAGAGTCATCTACTATTTCAGAATTTCAGTATTGGATAGATAATGATTTTGAACATGCAATTTCTGTTGCTCAAAATCAGGAACTTATTCAGATTGATGAATTATTGTCAATGGCAGAATTAAAAAACGGTTTACATCAGTTTCATGTGCGTTTTAAAGATAGTAATGGGTATTGGAGTAGCATTAAAACTACAAGTTTTTATAAAATGCCAACGCAAACAGTCGTTATTGACCGTACTATAACAACCTATCGTTATTGGTTTGACGATGATACTGATACTATGTTTACTATTACTGTAGATGAACCTGCAGAGATATTTAATTGGATAGAGGATTTGCCAATGCCAGAGTATATGTGGGGTGGAGAACGTACAATGTTTGTTCAATTTAAATATAATAGTGGTTATTGGAGCGCACCTTTGGAGCATGTTTTTGAGAAGAATTTAGATCCACGAGGAAATATTTATGCTGAAAATAATAGTATGTGTGGTAATGAATTAGCTCAATTTTATACAGATGCTGTTGATATTGACGTTGTGCATTGGAATTTTGGCGATGGTTCGCCTATGGTGGTGCGTGCTCCTCAAAGTCGAGTTGCACATACATATAAGCACGCTGGAGAATATACGGTTTCGGCTATTTTGCGGCACGAAGATAGCGATACGGAAATTGAACGAGAAACTACGATTACAATTCATCCTAATTATGGAATTACAGAAACTGTGCTGTATTATGATGATTTTGAACATGCTGCGATTGATACGTTACCTGCGGGTTGGGTAATACGCTATAATGGTACTAAAACAGAAGACCAAAAGATTATCACCGACCCTGAAAATGAAGATAATAAGATATTTTCTTTATCAGGAACTTCGGGTTGGGCAGCAAATTTATCTCGTTATATTGATGAGTTTCCACAACAATTTGCTCTCGAAACGCGATTTTTTGCACAAGGAATGGGGGATATCCGAATTGGTAATCCTACATTTGGTACATGGGGAGCATTTTTGGGTGGCGTGCAATATAATAATGGCACATTCATAGCTACTAATTATAAAAATGGTGCGGGAGCTGTTTATACGTTTGATATTGTAGAGCCTAATGTATGGCACACTGTGCGTTTGGAATTTGATTTTGAAACGCTCACCTATAAAGTTTTCTTAGATGAAGTTCAGCAGATTGGTACAAACGGGGGAGTGGAGTATGAAGAATTTCCTATTATAGAAGGTGTTGAACCATTGTCTATAGAATTAAGCTCAAATTCGCATAGTTTGTATGATGATGTAAAATTATTTTTGCCTGCTTTGCATACAAATTCTACTGTAGAAGTAATGCATGAAGTGTGCGAAACCGATTTGCCGTATCAGTTTGGTAATCAATTGTTAACAAAATCGGGTGTGTACACGGAAATGTTTAAAACAACGTTTGGATGCGATAGTTTGGTAATGCTCGATTTTAAAGTTAATGAATTGAGTTATGGAACTGATGAAATTATCGCTTGTAATTCTTACACATGGATAGACGGCATTACATATACCGAAAGTAACAATAGTGCAAAGTTTGTATTACCGAATGTGGCAGGTTGCGATAGCATTGTAACTTTAGATTTGACTATACAGTATAGTTCTTCTTCAACAGATGTAATAACTGCCTGTGATTCTTACACATGGATAGACGGCATTACATATACCGAAAGTAATAACAGTGCAGAGTTTGTATTAACGAATGTTGCGGGTTGTGATAGCATTGTAACTTTAGATTTGACCATAAACAAATCGCCACATATTGAGGTGGTGGTTGATAGAAATATATTGACTGTGGCTGAATCTGATGCAATTTATCAATGGAAATATTGTGATGACACTTTTGTAGCACTTGAAAATGCACAAGAACAAATATTTGTAGCAACTGCTAATGGACAATATGTAGTTGAAGTATCCAAAAATGGTTGTGTTGCTACTTCAGAATGTTATGAGGTTGTAACTGTTGGAATTTCTCATAATCTGTTGGATAATATTACCGTGTATCCAAATCCAAATGATGGAAAATTTGTAGTGGATTTAGGAAAAATGTATGATGAAATATCCTATGAAATTACTGATATGCACGGAGCTATTGTGTATAAAAATCACGCAAAAACAACTCAACAATTATATATAGATATGCAAGTAACACAAGGAGTGTATGTGTTGTTACTGTATGTTGATACTAATAAAAACACAATAAAAATAATAGTTAAATAAAATAAGTAATCATTAAAAAATTATGTATTATGAAAAAGAAATTTTATACCTTATGTGTGTTGCAAGTGTGGGAATGATAGGATTCACACAGTGCAAAGATGAGCCTTCGTCTCCACAACCCGATGTTAATCCACAACCTAATGATACAACAACGAATAATTCCCAAGTAGTTCGAAAATATTTTATGTCGGCAAGTTATGGTGATGTTATTAGTATGGAAATTAATGAAAAATCGCTTCAATATAGTTTTAATAATGAAACTACTGGCGAAAAAGGTTCGGGTACATTTCAATTATCAACGAATCCTAAATTGAGTGGAGTATATGAAACAAGGGTGAATGGAATGTCGCAATATACTGTGGAATTACCCGGAATAGCTATGATAAGTTCTATGCCAATGGGAAACACTGCAAATAAAATTTGTGTAGGAATTTCGTCTGATATTTATGATGAACAACAATTGACTATGTCTGATTTGACCGGTGATTATATCTTTATGAATGTTGATGATACGGAAAAATCGCCCGATGGATTTTGGGGAGGTTGTCGCTTAGATGCAAATGGCAATTATAGTTGGTCTATGGGTGATGAACAAATAAGTCAAATTGCTTTTACGGGAGGTGATGTGGGTAAATTGGAATTTATAAATGAGAATAATTCGCGTGTGGCATTTGAAGAATCTGCTGGATTAGAGGCTGTTGGAAGTGTTTTGCCAGGTAAATTAATGCTTATGGATAATGGTCCAGGAAATGGATTTTCTATAGCAACTCATTATCCTGCATCGCCAGTAGATGTTAGCACATTAGATGGTGTGTATAAAATGTTGAGTATCACAACCTATTCGGGTACATCTATTGGATATTATGAAATATCAAACGCAGGAACTAAACTTACATATTATGAAAGAATGAATACAGGAGAGGAGTATTTTGATGCTGATGGTTCTACAGTAAAATTATTTGAACGGGTACCTACACTCAATAATGTGTTTAAAGTAATAACAGAAGTTGAGTTGGAAGATGAGAGCAAGTGGGAAACAGAAATTTATTTCATACTTTTACCTGGCGAAATGATGATGTATTTTGCAGTAGAAGATGATGAAAATGCGAAAATTATAGCTGCTTACGGAATAGGATTAAAAATTTAAAAATAACCATAAAATCGTAGATTTTAAGAAGGTTAACCGATAAAGCATGTAATTTTATCGGTTAGCCTCTTTTTTTTGGCATATCACAACTGATATTGTATTATTTACCATGATATTATTCCTGCTGCTGTAGCATAAATATAATAGCCTTGTCCGGGAATAAAATTAGTAATACTATTGGTATTTCCACCAACTTGATAAAATCCGTCAAAGTTTTTAATTACTTGTGCAGGAGTTCCTGATATTGTTGTTGAAATAGCAACATTACTTGTACGGGGAACTCCAATCATATTCCATCCTTGAGCAAGAGGTGTTTGTATTCCAGTGTTTCTACTTCCTTCTATTTCAAGAGTACTTGCAGTATTTGCATATACTAAATATGCTTTTCCAAGCTCAATTGTTTTGAGACTGTTAAAAACTGCATTTTGTGATGGCTTATAAAATCCATCATTGTTTTTTACAATATCCACATTCACATTTGCAAATACTTGTTCTACAGTATTATGAGTTGGAGAAACATTAATCGAAATCAAATTCCAACCTTGTGCTAGTGTAATAGTTTGTTTTGCAGGATTTACAATTACCGCAATAGTTGCTCTACTACTTTCACAAGAATTTACTGTTTGTGAAACGTAATGATTAATCGTTCCTATTGTTGCAGTTACAGGTGTTGGAGCAGTTGTAGAGCCTGTGCCATTAGTTGCAACAGTGTACCATGTAAGATTAGTTCCATTTGCTGTTAATGGCTGTGCGGTTTGATGTTGCTCATAATTTACAGGACTTGTTACTATTGGTGCCGAAGGAATTGCATTCACCGTTATTGCAATTGAACCAGCATTACTTACACATCCATTTACTGTTGTGGTAACACTATATGTACCAGACATGTTTGTGGTAACATTTGTACGAGAAGGCATGCGAGTGTTTGCGGTGTATCCATTAGGACCGCTCCATGTATATGTTGCATTTGCAACAAATGTTGTGTTTAAATTTAAAGTAGCACCTGCACATAGTGGGCTATTAGCTGTTGGACTTGGTGTTGTTGGTTTTGCTTTAACAGTTACTGTTGTTGCATCAGAGGTTGTAGAAATTCCATTAGCCGTAACAACAACAGTATATGCTCCTGCTTGATTTGCGGTGTATGTAGATGAGGTTGCTGCTGTAATGTTTGTTCCATTTCGTTTCCATTGATAGGTATATCCTGCAGCTGTATTTGCCGAAAGAGTAACCGATTCGCCATCACAGAATGTTGTTGAACCTCCAGCGGTAATAATTGCAGGAGGGGCAATAACAGGAGCATCAATTAATTCTAATTCTCCAAATACACGTGGGTCCTGCCACCCTTCGTCCTCAGTAGCATGCCATGCTATTTTATTATCTCGTGTTCCTCCGCCATCGTCATCATTTACCGCTACGTCAAATCCTATAACATGTCCAACACTTGGAGTAACACCAATTCTGCTCCATGGTATTAGTATTTCTATATTATATCCTCCTGTAACTTGCACTATTTTAAATGAAAGCCCAGTAGTTGAGTTGGCAGGATTATTACTTCCAGCTATTACGCTGGTTCTGTTCCATACAAATCCCCATTGAAAATCATTTGCACCATACGAAGTACCTTTGTTGTTTTTTCCAGCAATAAAAATTTCAACACCATCATCGTCCCACCACGAATTGTTAGAATCATTTCTCAAATCATTATCGGTTACAGAAACAAATAAATATATATTTGTATTGTCCCAAAGCCCAGACCATGAAGCTGATAAGTTTGTTGCCGAAGGTGTTCCTACGAGTGCTTTTGTGATTGGTGTAGATGCAGGGTACGATGCATCTTTTACACCATCAATTGTAATAGCTGTAGTGGTTTTAACTAATGCTGGTGGACGAGTAATAACAACTTCGTCGGACTTACTTGTACATCCGCTGCCACTTACAGTAACAGAATATGTTCCTTCATCAGACACGGTGATTGTTTTTGTTGTTTGTGATAATTGAACACCATTTCGTTTCCATGTGTAGGCAAGTCCACTACCAGAAACGCCCGCGTCTAATGTAATAGAACCTGAAAGTACTTTATCATCTCCAAGATTTACATTTGGAATTTCTGCACTTACAACAATCTCATCAGTTGTAATGCAACCAGCCGAATCAGCAATTACTTTGTATGTTCCTGCTGTAGAAACCGTAAGTGTATTTGACGTTCCAGCTATTGTAGTGCCATTTCTTTGCCAGCTAAATGTTCGTCCAGACGAAGGCAATTGAGCATTTAAGGTAACACTTCCAATTCCACATAAACTCACATCTGCTCCTAAATTAGGACTGTTACAATTTTTAAAACCAAATTTTGATTGATCTACAGGAGAGTATATTGAATTTATATACCCCAAAGCACCTACTAATCCTGCATTATAGTCAATTCCCCCTTCACTGGTTGCGTAATCATCAATATTATCAGGAAAACTGCCTGGTGTGAATGTGCCACCTACAAGATACCCGTGTTGCTTATTTTTAGTAGGAATTGTATAATTCTTGCTATCGTTCATAAACACATTTCTATGATGCGGGCGCTGCGGCGATTTTGAACCAAAACCTACAATAAATGATTGATTTGCTGAATTTTGCCCGAGTATATAATCAATAGAACCTTTAAGAGCAGTATGAATGGTACCATCATTATTTAAGGCATGTTGCAAAGCAAGTACAAAGGCAGCACTTGCGGTGTATCGCAGTCGTCCCCAAGTACTTCCAACTTCCATTACATTACTTGAATTTGCCGCATTTTTGTATCGAGTACACATTTTATTTAATTCAGAAACACCACGAGCGTTGCCAAGTTTTGCAAGTGCGTATGCTGCCAAATCATCACTATTTTCGTAATCTAACACCCACCCATGGTCGCTAATATTTGCTGCATAGGAGAGAGCTTCTGTTTTATACGCTTCATCGCCAGTTGCCCAATATAATTCAGCAAGCAAACACACATAATTATCTTGCCATTTGTTGTCTTTGCCATAAAAAGAGCCTGTAATAGTAGTTCCACCTGTGTTAGTTTTATGAGCAGATGCGTATTGATATGCATGTAACGCATGTTGTAAACATTGGTCGGCATAGGCAGCATCAAAGTGCCTATACATTCGCGACATAAGAGCTAATGTTGCACCGCAAAATGAAACCATAGAGCCATCATTTGGATTTTTTTTAATTTGACGTGCTCCTCCTGCTTCGCCACCTTGATCGTTGCTATATGTAGCCATTGTTACCGAAGTTACCCAATTTTTGTGATCATAATTACCATTTCCCACTTGGCTATAAAACGTTGTTCCATTTGGGATACATTTTATAAAATAATCGGTTGCATATTTCACTTCATCTAAAATATCAGGAATTCCATTTGGTGTTCCTTTTTTTCCTTCAAAAGAGAAATCATTTGCCGCTTTGTAGCCACGGTAATCAAATGAATAAAAATCGTCATATCCTTCAGGGAATGCAGAATATCCAAGTAGAAGCATATAGGTAGCATAAAATTGTGTTTGTCCAAATTTTACATGGTCGCCACAGTCGTGCCAACCACCAACTAAATTGTGCGATCCGTCAGCGTCTTTTATAAAATCCCGCCCCGAATTATACGTCATTATAAGCCAGTTAGGACCATGTCCAGAGCGATTTCCGCCATACATTCGTGCTGTCATCCAGCCAGCTTTTACATAATCTTGATGAGAAATTTGTGCTTGAGTATTCAACAAAAGAGTCATTGAAATAAGCAATGCTATTACATGTGAGATTTTCATTTTTTTTGTATTATTTAGGATGTTAAGAGTGTAAAAGTACAAAAAAAAATAACAAAAAGCACAATTGTTATAATTATTTTTGACTTTGTTGTAAATGAATGATTAACATTATGTTAAAAGACTTATAGCTGTTGGATTGTAGTGTGTTTATTTGTGTGTTAATACATTATTTGATTTGTGTTTTCGGCTAAAGCCAATAATGGCTTTGGATTTATTTAGTAGTTCTCCTGCTGAAGCAGGAGGCAATTCAAATTGAATAGGAATGAGTTTTAACCCGTTCCAATTTAAAATCAATAGGAATGGGTTTTAACCCGTTCCTTAAAATTGAATAGGAATGGGTTTTAACAATAAAATAAATTATTAATTGTACTTGTTTAAAAATTCTATTTTCGTAAAAATTTTTAATTTGTAGTAAAAACCATCTTAAAACACACATATCAATATTGCAAAAATTAAATTTTGACAAGATTCTTTTTTATAAAGAATTAAACAAAATGAGTTATTATATTATTTAAAATTACAAAAATCATGAACAAAAAAGCAACAATTAAAGTATGCATTAAGGCAAGTATGATAGCCGTATTATCGGTATTATTACTAACAAATTGTGAGAAAGAAACAGATATTCCAAAAGATGATGGTGATACTAACACAACAATTCCGGTATTAACCACAACCGAAGTAACCGAAATAACCCAAACCATCGCAATTAGTGGTGGTGTAATAAGTTCTGATGGTGGTGCTTTAGTAACAGAGCGAGGTGTTTGCTGGAGTACAAGCGAAAACCCAACTATTGCTGACAATAAAACTTTAGATGGTGTAGGGGCTGGTACTTTTATAAGTTCTATTACAGATTTAACAGCAAACACAACATATTATCTACGAGCGTATGCTACCAATAGCAAGGGAACGGGGTATGGAAGCATAATCTCATTTACTACGCTTGAAGACAGCAATGGAGCTATTGCATTTAATCCAAATATTACCTATGGTTCAGTGAATGATATAGAAGGCAATACCTATAAAACAGTAGTAATAGGTGCACAAACATGGATGGCAGAAAACCTAAAAACTACAAAATACAATGATGGAACAGCTATACCTAATGTTACTGATGATAATGAGTGGGAAAATCTATCTTCGGCTGCTTATTGCTGGTATAAAAATAATATAAACAATGGCACTACCTACGGTGCGTTGTATAACTGGTATGCTGTACATACAGGCAAACTTTGCCCAACTGGCTGGCACGTACCTACCGATGATGAGTGGACAGAGTTAGAGAATTATTTAGCAAATAATGGCTACCGCTATGATGTTATTAGTATAGGTGGTGGAGAAAACATTGCCAAGGCTTTAGCGAGTGATAGCGGTTGGGAGAGTTCTACATCTGAAGGAACTGTGGGCAATACAGATTATCCTGAGTATCGCAATAAGAGTGGTTTTACAGCCCTTCCTTGTGGCAACCGTGACTACGATGGTGGTTTCTACGGCATTGGTAGCTTCGGTAGCTGGTGGAGTGCTACTGAGTACGATCCCAATTATGCATGGCTTCGTGACATTGGCGACAATGGCAGCCTTGTCTTCAGGTTCGACTGCAGTAAAAATTATGGTTTTTCTGTGCGTTGTGTAAGGGATTAATTTATTTGATTCATTTGACTATTTGATTTATTTCTGATAAAAAGATAGAGTGTTAAAGCCTTATTTGTTAATTATTAATATTAAATTGTCTCCTGCTTCAGTAGGAGGAAATTCAAAATTGAATAGGAATGGGTTTTAACCCGTTCCAAATGGAAAAAATAAAATTAAATGGGATTTATCCCAAAGTAAATATAAAAAACATGTCATTCATAAAAGTTTATATTCATTTTGTTTGGAGTACCAAAAACAGATTTCCCTATTTGAAAACAAAAGAAATCCGACAAAAAGTGTGGCAACACATCAGAGAAAACGCCAAAGAAAAGGGAATATTCATTGATTTTATAAATGGATACACTGACCATTGTCATTGTTTGGTATCGCTTGGTGTTGATCAAACCATTCAAAAAGTAATGCAGTTGATAAAAGGAGAGTCTTCTTTTTGGATAAATAAGCAAGGTCTCCTTGCTGAGCTGCCTCTTCCTTTAGATGGAGGAAAAGAAAAATTTGAATGGCAAGATGAATATTTTGCAGTTTCAGTTTCCGAATCAATGATTGAAACAGTCAGAAATTATATCAAAAAACAAGAGGAACACCACAGCAAAAAAACATTTCAACAAGAATATGATGAATTTATTAGCAAATATGGATTTGAATTATACAAAGACAAATAGTTTGGCTAAAGCCAATAATGGTTTTGGATTTATTTAGTAGTCCTCCTGCTGAAGCAGGAGGCAATTCAAATTGAATAGGAACGGGTTAAAACCCGTTCCAATTTAAAATCAATAGGAATTGGTTTTAACTTTTGTTTGATACATATTTGGAATAAATGCTATCTTTGTGTAAAGAGAATAGCAATGTTTTTTTGTATAAAACGTATAATCAATGTCAAAAGAAAGAATCTACAAAGAGTTAATTATCCAAATGTCAAAAGATGGAGAAATAACTTCGTCGGAATATAAAATATTATTGGAAAAAGGAGAGGAGCTTGGATTTGATAAACAGACTGTTGATTTGCTTATTAAAATGGAATTGTTAGACTTTTCTGAAAATAATTATTCCGATAATTCTGAAACTGAGAAACATGATACGTATGAAACACACACGTTTAAATCTGCTATTACAAGAGGTGGTGCTGTTTTAACACCAGATATAATTGTTATTGATAATGATTCGGTTACATATAAAAAAAGAAATAAATATCTTATTAATGTTGATTCGCTCAAAAAGACCGCAGGAATTGCTGAAATCATTTGGAGTAACAGGATTTCAATTGACTTCAATCGTGCTTCGATTAAGAAAAGAAATGAGCCATTCAATTTTGCAGATGAAAATGGTGCCAGGTATTCACAATGCTTTTAAAGAAATTCATAATTTGGGATTTCGATTAGGGGTGTTAACGTCAAATTCACGAGATAATGTTAAAACTTTTTTGGAAAGCAATGATTTAACCGATGTGTTTGACTTTATTTATAGTGAAAAAAATATTTTTGGAAAAAAAACAGCTCTTAAAAGATTGCTTATGCACGAAAAAATTTCGAAACAAAACGTTATTTATGTAGGAGATGAAACGCGAGATGTTGAGGCGTCTAAAAAAGCAGGAATACCGGTAATTGCTGTTACATGGGGATTAAACAATAAACAAATTTTAACAAGCGCACAACCAAATCACATTATAGACGCACCCGAAGAATTATTGGCTTGTATTAAAAATATGTAAAATACATGAAAAATAGCATGCAATTATTTGGATTTGTACCTAAATATTTAGATACTTGTCTAAATACTTAATTTGCGAGTAAAAAAGATGATATGAATGATGTATTTAAAGCACTTAATGACCCTACGCATAGAGAGATACTGAAAATGTTGCGGAATCAGGATATGACTGCGGGTGATATTGGTGCACAGTTTCAAATGACTGCACCAAGCATTTCGCATCATCTTGATAAATTAAAACGAGCAGGATTGGTAACAACTGTAAAACAAGGACAGTTTGTGCTCTACTCAATTAATACCACAATTGTTGATGATCTGCTTCAATATATTCTTACCTTTAAAAAATAACAGTATGAACAAGTATTTTAAAGAATTAGTATTATGGATTTTTATTGCGTTGCCTTACGTGTATCTTGCAAAAATTTGGAATGAATTGCCCGAAATTGTGCCAACTCACTTTAATTTAGAAGGTGTTGCTGATGGTTGGTCAAAAAAGCAAACTCTGTTATATATTCCAGCAGCATTGGGAGTAGGAATGTACTTGCTAATGCTTATTATTCCATTTCTTGACCCTAAAAAGAAAATCCAACAGATGGAAGGAAAGTATTATGTTTTGCGTTTTATGTTAACTTTTTTCTTTTCGCTTCTAACACTGTTTTTATTATATGTGAGCAAGGAGGAAACTCTTAATAATCCTGCTATTTTATTTGTTATAATTGGCGTTTTCTTTGCCATGTTTGGTAATTATTTTCAAACCGTACGACCAAATTATTTTATTGGCATTCGCACTCCTTGGACTCTTGAAAATGAGCAGGTTTGGAAGAAAACGCATCGTTTAGGGGGACGAATTTGGTTGGTTGGTGGAGTGAGTATTGCCATACTTGCATTTTTTGTTACCTACAAAATTATATTTACAATTTTATTTGTTCTTATACTCTCTTTTATGGTAGTTGTACCTGTGCTGTATTCTTATATTGAGTTTAAAAAAATCAAAAAAGCGTAACTATTCAGGCAGAATACAATGTTACCTGATTGTGATATGATTTTTATCACAATGAGATAAGCAGAAATAATCAGCTTGTTTTTTGAGCTTTAACAATTTTTTCTGAACCATGAACAGAACAAATTATACCAATTTCTTTTTTTGTTTTGGTTATTTGAATGTTCATTTATATGCGGTAATTTTTCAGAGGTTTGCGAGTTTTCCTCCTTTATATATTCCATTTCTTTTAAGATTTCAATAGCTTGATTCAAGTCTCTTTCCAAAACTTGAAGTTTTACCCCGCCAATAGCATTCGAATAAAAAGGATTGACTTGCACAGTTAATTCATCTTTTACAAAACAACTGATACCTTCCGCTTCCAATCTGCTTCGAATTACTACAATTTCGTATGGAAAAGTAACTGTTAAAACTGTTATAAATTTTTCGTTTTCCATATTTTTCTTCGTTTTTCACATCTAAGCATCACTATTATTATTTTGTTGATAGTAGTTTTTTTTAAAGAAATAAATTCTTAAAAATCAATACTATTATAATAAAAAAGGCTGTCAAATAAACATTGACAGCCCTTATTATAAATAAGTTTGTTATCTACGTAAAAATATTTTCCTACTGTATTAGTCGGCATTAAATCCAATAAGCACCGCTATACAACCGCGGGCGAATGTGTCAGATAAGCGTTCGTCATCTGTTTGCACCTCGATAGAAATAATTAATTGCTGACTTGCTTCGAGTTTGAAATCCCAGATACGAGCAAAATTTTTATCTTGGTTTGTGAATAAAACATTTCTATCAGCATCCATAATTTGGAATTTAATAGTTGGGAGTGTTGCCGCACCACAAATAGCAATTCGGTACTCTTGATTAGAATAGAATGTTTTGTACAACTCAGCCGATTCACCTTCAGATAATTCTGTGGCGTTAAAGATACCATCATGAACAAACGGTTCTAAATCAGGTCTGCACTCATTTCTTGCAAAAGATCTACATTGCCCGTAACTTACTGAACTTACTAATGTTAAAGTAATTACTACGCCTATAATTGACCAAATTTTTTTCATCTTGTAATACGCTTTAAATTATTGTATAATTGAGTTTCTTAATTCTAAAGCAGCAGATTTTAATTTATCGTACTGTGCTTGAGTTATTTCGATTTTTTGAGCTGATTTTAAATTTACTTTTTTAGTTTCTTCATTTGTAATCACCTCTACTTTGTCCTTTTTAATTTCAACATTGTCAAATGCTGTTTTTACTGGAGTAATAGCCTC
>JAAYPM010000027.1 GCA_012519815.1 Bacteroidales bacterium | reverse complement strand
CTGTTGGTGCTGCTATTCAAGGTGGTGTGTTAACTGGTGATGTGAAAGATGTATTACTTCTTGATGTTACTCCACTTTCATTAGGAATTGAAACAATGGGAGGGGTGATGACAAAATTAATTGAATCAAATACAACAATTCCTACAAAAAAATCAGAAACATTCTCTACCGCAGCTGATAATCAACCATCGGTAGAAATTCATGTGTTACAAGGAGAACGCTCTATGGCTCGTGATAATAAAACTATTGGACGATTCCATCTTGACGGTATTCCACCAGCTCCACGAGGTGTGCCGCAAATTGAAGTAACGTTTGATATTGATGCAAATGGTATTTTAAATGTATCGGCAAAAGATAAAGCTACAAATAAAGAACAAAGTATTCGTATTGAGGCTTCGTCTGGATTGAGCGAGGAGGAAATTAATAGAATGCGCGAGGAAGCAAAAGCAAATGAAGCTGCCGATAAAGAAGCAAAAGAACGCATAGATACATTGAATCAGGCTGATAGCTTAATATTCCAAACTGAAAAACAATTAACAGAATTTGGAGATAAACTACCTGCTGATAAAAAACAGCCAATAGAACAAGCTCTTGTGAAATTAAAAGAAGCGCATAGTAAACAAGATCTTGATGCTACAAAAGCTGCAATGGAAGAACTTAATACTGTGTTTCAAGCTGCTTCACAAGAAATGTATAATGCACAGAATCAAGCAGGTCAACAAGGTCCTGAACCAACAGGAGGTGATTCACAAGCAAATCAAAATGCTGACGATGAAGTAACTGATGTTGATTTTGAGGAAGTGAAATAATATATACATTCAAAGTATTATATAAAATTTGATTAAAAAACGATATCACAATGTGGTATCGTTTTTTTATATAAAATTGTGAAAACACAATACCTTATGTATTTTTCAATTGTTCTCCATTTCTATACCCTCGTGGTGAAGTCCCAGTAAAACGCTTAAAATAACTTCCAAAATGCGAAGGATTACTAAAATTAAGTTTATCACTAATTTGTTGAATTGTAAGAGAACTTGAATTAAGCAAGGCTTTTGCTTCTAAAATCACATAATCTTTTATCCAATCGCTGGCATGTTTTCCGCTTATTTCATAAATTACCGTTGAAAAATATTTAGATGTTAAAAACACCTTTTCGGCATACCAACTCACAGACCGTTTTTGATGAAAATTCTTTTGAAGAAGTGTAATAAATGTTTCAAAAATTTCTTCTTTTCGAGTTTTTATAGTTCTATCATGCGATTTTATAAGAAAATGGCTAGTAAGATAAAAAAGTACACGAATATATGTTTGTACAATTTCTTCTAAAAACAAATTGTTCTTTTCTTCAATTTTATTTTTTATCAAATTAAAAATGGTAATTACTTCTTCTCTTTCTTTTTGAGGTAAATAAACACAAGGTTGTTTGAAAAAATGCCGTTCTAAATTCAAAGCTATTTTAAAATCATTTTGAACATCAAAAAACTTGCTTTCCAATAAAATACAGCTTGCTTCAAAATCGGGACTAAATTCTATAAATTCAAAAATTTGTTCTGCAAGAATTACTAAAACCATATCTTGCTCTACGGTATATGTTTTCATTTCAATTTGAACTTTTGCAAAGCCTTTTTTACATATAAAAGCAACCACTAAACCAAGTCGTATGGGATAATGTATGATTGTAGCAAATTGAAAATCTGTAACAAACGTAGAAATATCATCAAAAATAAAGAAACTTTTCATTGTACTATTTTGATTAACAAATTTATACAATGAGTAATAATCGTAATATGGTATTTTTTCTTGCATAAGATATTTTTTGCTTCAAAGGTAAAAATACATGTTTTTCTACATTAAAAAAAGTAATTTCCGACTAAGTGAACAGTTATTTTCCCTTTTTCATCTTTTTTACACACTTAAAACTACTTACTTTGTAGAAAGTGATGAAAAAATCATTATTTAAAATTAATATATGTAAAACTAATAGGATAATTATATGAGATGCAAGTTGTTAATGATAGTATTCCCCATGATTTTGTTATTGGGGTGTAAACAGGAAAAATCTGAACGTAAGGCGATAGTTAAAAATGTTAAAATCACATCTCCTCTTTTAATGAGTCATGTTTCTGTGAGAACGTTTCCTGGATTTGTAAAGGTTGCTGATGAAATAAATTTAGGCTTTAAAACAGCTGGACAAATACATCGTGTTTTTGTAAAAGAAGGCGATTATGTTCACGAAGGTGATATTATTGCCGAACTCGATAAAAAAGATTATCGCTTGCAACTTGAAGCAACTCAAATTCAATATAATCAATTAAAAGAGGAGGTTGAACGATTAAAAGAATTGTTTAATCGTAAAAATATACCTGCAAATGATTACGAAAAAGCAGTGGCAGGATTGAGTGCTTTAGGCGTTAAGCTGCAAGCTGATAGAAACACTATGGAATATACGGTGTTACGCTCGCCCGTTTCGGGATATATACAATCGGTACATTTTGCAAAATCTGAAATGGTTAACGCAGGAACAACAATTGTTACCTTATTAGATGTTTCAACAGTTAAAATTGAAATGGAACTTCCAGCGTCTTTATATATGCGACAAGATGATTTTATAGAATATTCATGTAAAACAAGTCTGCTTAAAGGGGAAGAAATTCAATTAAAAATGCTTGGAATAAATCAAAAATCTAATAGTAGTCAATTATATAAAATGAATTTTATTCCACAAACTTCTCAAGCTATTCTTAAACCAGGTATGAATGTGGAAGTTTTGATAAAAATAAAAGAAAATATAACACATACTTTGTTATCGCTTCCAACAGAAACAGTGTTTAAAGAGAAAGATAAAACGTATGTATGGGTAATTAAAAATAATACTGTTGAAAAACGCAAAGTTGAAATTGGCGGAATTGCTCCAAATGGCGATTTAATTTTTCTTTCGGGAGTTACCGAAGATGATATTGTAGTAAAAGCTGGAGTTCATGCATTACAAGAAAACGACTCTATACATATTATTGATGAGCCATCTAAAACAAATGTAGGAGGTCTTTTATGAAAATCAGCGAGTTTTTTTACAAGCGCCAAACACTCTTTTGGTCGTTATTGGTAATGATTGTTGTGGGCGGAATATTATCATATTCTGCAATGCCAAAATTAGAGGACCCCACCATATCTATTAAACAGGCAACGGTTATTACATACTATCCGGGAGCATCGGCACATGAAGTGGAATTGGAAGTAAGTAAAGTTCTTGAAGATGAATTAAGCACTTTAAGTAATGTTAATAAAATCTATTCATATTCATACGATAATATGTCGGTTGTAACCGTAGAGCTTACATTAGAGGTTCCACCCGAAGAAATGGAGCAACGCTGGGACATTCTGCGGCGAAAAGTTCAAATGGCAGCCTTTAAGTTGCCACAAGGTGCAATGCAATCAATTGTAATAGACGATGTGAGCGATATTTACGGTATGTTTTATAGTATCACCGCCGATGGATATTCTCATGCAGAAATGCAAAAATATGCGGAATTACTTAAAAAAGAATTGCTTAAAGTAGATGGTGTAAAAAGAATTTCATTTTTTGGCACACGTGATGAGCAAATTAACATTACGCTTTCTCGTGATTTTTTGGCACGTAATAGTATTTTTCCTTTACAAATAATGACAGGAATAGATGCTCTTAATAAACCTGTAAATGCTGGATATTACACAAGCGACGAACAAACTATAAAATTAGAAGTTGAGGGTAAAATAAAATCCGAAGAAGATTTAAAAAATATGATGATTAAAACATCTTCGGGATTGGTTACATTACGTGATGTTGCTGACATTACACGAGAATATGCCGAACCACAAAAAAATGGTTTTTGGATAGATGGAAAACCTGCTATAGCCTTACTCATTTCTATGGAACCAGACGCAATAGTACCAAAAGTAGGAAAACGCACCGACAAGCGAATGGAGGAACTTATCTCGCAACTTCCTGTAGGATTTGAATATGACAAAGTTTATTTTCAACCCGACCGTGTGTCTGAAGCGGTACATTCTTTTCTCGTAAATTTAGTTAGTTCTATTATAATTGTGATTGCAATATTAATGCTCACAATGGGATTTAGAAGTGGGGTAATTATAGGTATAGGATTATTACTCACTGTTTTAGGTACATTTCCAATTTTACTTGCATCTGGAGGAACATTGCAACGTATTTCATTAGGTGCATTTATTGTGGCTATGGGTATGCTAGTTGATAATGCGGTGGTGGTTATGGATGGTATTTTGGTGGATAGATCAAGAAAGTTTGCACCAAAACAATCGCTTTTTAGAACAGCTAAAAACACAGCCATGCCTTTGCTTGGAGCCACAATTATAGCATTGGTAGCGTTTCTTCCTGTGGGATTATCACCCGACACTATTGGAGAATATGCCAGTGATTTATTTTTAGTAATGGCAATTTCATTATTAATAAGTTGGTTTCTTGCTCTTACACAAGTACCAATTTTTGCAAGTAAAATGTTGCCTGCACGCT
>JAAYPM010000026.1 GCA_012519815.1 Bacteroidales bacterium | reverse complement strand
AACAATATTGTTGGCGATGAATTAAGAAAAGAAATTAGCGGTGGACAACGAAAACGGTTAAACATTGCACTTGAATTAATTCGCGAACCTGCAATTCTTTTTCTTGACGAACCAACCTCAGGATTATCGTCAAAAGATTCAGAAAATATTATGGACCTTTTAAAAGAATTAGCATTAAAAGGAAAATTAGTATTTGTAGTAATTCATCAACCTTCATCAGATATTTTTAAAACATTTGATAAATTACTTATTTTAGACACGGGCGGATATCAAATATATTATGGAGCACCTGTTGATTCTATAATGTATTTTAAAGAAAAAATTCATCAAGCCGATTGGTATATTAGTGAGTGTCCAACCTGCGGAAATGTAAATCCAGAACAAATATTTAACATTACCGAAGCAAAAATTTTAAATGAAGACGGAACGCCTTTATTGAACTCAAAAAAGCAGGAAATTAGAAAACTCTCGCCAACAGATTGGTACGATATATATCAACAAAACAACAAAGAAAAAGAATCAAGTAAAACCAAAATACCAAAAGGTTTACCACAAATTACTTTTAAAAGCCCCAACTGGATTCGTCAACTTCGTGTATTTATTGTTCGTGATGTACTTTCAAAAATATCAAACAAACAATACATGTTAATCAACTCGTTAGAATCTCCAATAATTGCAGTTTTTTTAGCATTTATTATTAAATATTGGGATGTTGACGAAAGCACAAATGTTGGATATACCCTTATGAATAATGACAACCTTCCAGTATATATATTTATGTTGGTAATTTGTGCGTTTTTTATAGGCTTAACAGTAAGCGCCGAAGAAATTTTTCGCGATCAAAAAATACGAAAACGCGAATCATTTCTCCACCTGAGTTGGTCGAGTTACCTTATATCAAAAATCATTATTTTACTCTGCATATCTGCAATACAATCATTTGTGTTTGTTTTAATTGGCAACGCAGTGTTAGAAATTAAAAATATGTTTTTTGAATACTGGTTTATGGCGTTTAGTGTGTGGAGTTTTGCCAATTTAGTTGGACTTATTATTTCTGATTCATTTGATGACGTAAAAACTATCTATATTTTAATTCCATTTTTGGTAATTCCTCAAATTATTTTAAGTGGTATTATAGTAAGTTTCGACAAATTAAATCCTCATATATCAAATCCGCAAGACATTCCATTCTATGGTGAGTTTATAACCTCTCGTTGGGCGTATGAAGGACTTGCCACCTATCAGTTTTCAAATAACGCATACGAAAAGCCATTTTTTCATTTGAATCAACTTATTAGCGAATGTAGCTACAAACGTGGCGAATGGTCAAATCAACTTACTAATAAAATTAATGCTATTGACAGAGATTTTGATAAGCCAGAACGACAAGAAAAAATAGCACAAGATTTAACCGTTATTTACAATGAACTGTATAAAGAACAATTTCAAAAACACGGTGTTCGTTTTGCTCATTTAGAGAGCCTTACTCCAGAAAAAATAACCGTAGAAATTCTCGAAGAAGCTCGAGATTTTGTTGCCAGCATACGGCACTATTATGTGAAACGCAACAATGATTTACGTGCTCGTAAAGATTCTCTTACCTATGCAACAATCGAAAACATGGGGATTCAAACGCTTGATAAACTAAAAGTTCCAAAAGAACAGCAAACCCCTCATCTCATAGATAGTGTTGGAAATGCAGCGTTTATTTTGCTCAAGAAACAACATTTTAACGAAGCTTTGGAGGATTTCTGTACCAATCAAAATGATTTTACGGTACTTATTGAGTACAAAGGAAATTTAGTTCAAAAAATGGATCCTATTTTTCAAATGCCAAGCAGAAAGTTTGTTCGTGCTCATTTTTATGCACCAGTTAAACCATTTTTTGGTACATACATTCAAACATTTTGGGCTAACGCTATAATAATTTGGATTATGAGCATATTCATGTATGTTGCATTATATTACAGATTGTTTAGAAAATTTATTGAATTTGTTGGAAGTATAAAATTTTCAAAAAAATAACTATTTATTGAGTCATCATGAAGCAGTATTACAAAAACATCATTTTTGTTTTAATTACATGTGTTCTATATAATTGCAGCGGTAAAAAACAATTAGAAAAAGGTGATTACGCCTCTGCTGTATATAAATCTATTAGTAAACTCCGAAACAGTCCTAACAATAAAAAAGCATCTACGGTTCTTAAACAAGCATATCCACTTGCACTTTCCTATGCTCAAGAACAAATAGATATAGCAAAACGAAGTACACATTCGTTTAAATGGAACACGGTAGTTACCAATATGCAAACAATGAACTCTATTGCCGATGAAATATCTCGCTGTCCTGCGGCACGAAACATAATCACCTCTCCTACTCGATACGACAATGAACTTCCGCATGCTAAAGAAAAAGCAGCAGAAGAATGTTATGCGGCAGGCATGGAATCACTGCAAAAAGGCACACGTTTACATGCTCGTGATGCGTATTTTCATTTTATCAAAGCAGATGAATTAGTGAAAGGATATAAAGACACCGATTCTCGAATATCCGAAGCTAAAATTCTTGCAACACTTAAAGTAGTTTTAGAACAAATTCCGGTAGGTGCTGGGCGTTTAGAAATAAGTGCACAGTTTTTTCAAAATAATGTAGAAGCATTTATTAATTCATTATTTTCAAATAAACAATTTGTTCAGTTATATCTTCCACAGGAAGCAGAGCAGAAAAAAATTAATCCCGACCACATTATTCGTATTCAATTTGATGATTTTATTGTGGGTAATACAAATGTCATTCAAAAAACAACAAGCGTAACAAGTAAAGAAAGCGTTGCTGTTGGTGAACATATTGATAAAGATGGAGTAAAACACACCGTATATAACCGTGTTCATGCTGATTTTACTGAATTTAAAAAAGAAGTTATTTCAAAAGGACTTGTTGATATGAGAATTATTGAATTTTCTACAAATAAAATATTACTTCAAAATAAAATGCCAGGACAATTTGTTTGGGTTACACAGTGGGCTTTATTTAATGGAGATGATAGAGCACTTACACAACAGCAAAAAAATCTTACAAGACAAAAAGAAGTGCCACCGCCAGCACCGCAAGATTTATTTGTTGAATTTACAAAACCTATTTTGAGTCAAATTACAGATAGATTATCTAGATTTTATGCTCAATATTAATATCTATTGGATTTTGCATATTTTTTATGTACAAGCATTTCTGACGATATTCCATTCCTAATGGAATATATCCTTGTACATAGAGCCACAAGATATTGTGACTTTACACAAAATGATTACTTATCAAAAACACTCACATAAAGATACAGAAGAAGTATTACGGTTCTAAATACTTCCATTCTGTGCCATTCCAAAAATAGATACGATTATTTGTAGCACAATATCGCATATCTCCTTCAATTTCATAAGTTGTTAAATGAGCAATATCATCAATTACAGGAATAGCACCAACAATTGACCAAATAGGAGCAAGATTTGTTCCTGCATTATACATAAAACGTTGTTTTGTGCTATTATAAATAAGCATACCATGGGTTGGATTGATTGCATTTACATCACTTGTTATTTGTGCATCAGTAAATATTGGAATTAAAACTCCAGTATTATTATTTGGTGCAACAATATCAAGTTCAGCTGCTGCATGTGGCGTTTCTGTAGAAATGCCTACTTGTGCGTAGCAGAGTATGTTTACAAAAACAAAAAATAGTAATAAAAAAAATCTCATACTAATATGTTATAAAGTTCCAACTATTATCCATGCTGTTCCATTCCAATAATGAAGTTTATTATCGCTTGTATTAAAATAATACTCACCTACATTCATTGCTACGGGGTCTGCTGTAGCAGTGAGCGTTTGCGTCATAGGTATCCATTTGTTAGCATCATACAAAAAAAACTGTTTTTGACTTGTATTATACACCCACAAACCTGTTGCTGGTGACGTTATAAGACTCATTTGACTTGAAGTAATTCGTGGTATAAGCACCCCTTTGTCAAGAGAGAAAATTTTTAACTCTGCTGTAGGGTCAATTTCAGCTTCGTCAGGTATCACAACTTGTGCAAAGGCAGTTGAAACAGAAAAAAGAATCATCAAACAAAAGAATATCGATTTCATATTAATTATTTTTTAATTGCAACCATGTAGTACCATTCCAAATCCACATAGTTTTAGTTGTTGTATTATAACGAATTTCACCAATATACGAACCCGTAGAAGTTGCAAATTCTGCATCAGTTTGCTTGAGCGGTTCACCTACAAATTTCCAATTTGAGCCGTCATAATACATAAATCGTTTGTGAGTTGTATTGTAAAAAAGCAAACCTTGTGTTGGCGTTTCAGTTATTGCAGCAGCATTAGGAAGTGCGGGGAGTAATATACCTTTATTTGCCGAAACTATATGAAGTTCTGCCGTTGCATCAATACTTTCAGTATTAATACCAACTCCTGGAATTTGAGGCAAAGGAGTTAAAGTCTCAAGTTTGAAATAAGAAGTATTTGCAGAAAACAAGTGCGTAAAAGTAAGTTTATCATCTGCATACGTTCCCACAACAGTAGTTGCAGAAGAAAACGAATCATTATCATCAACTAATAATTGTGGATAAGGGGCAGTAAGTCCCGCCATTGAAAATTGTAAAGTTACTTCTTGTGCAAAATTTGTTGTTTGTACTTTATACACTCTATCAGCAGGTATTGCATTAGCATCATGACCACAAATAAAATAACTTGTATTCCCTGCTATTTGCGTTGCAATTTGTCTTTGATCATATTCAACAATAGTTGGGCTAATACTTATAGTAAGCAAAGGGTCTAAGATGCTTCGCGATTGTTTTTGATTAAGAAGATTTAAATCTTCGCGTGCTATACCTATAATTCCATTATTATATGTATTAGTAGCATACACCACATTTCCAAAATAATCGGTATAATCAGCAGGTTTCGTAATTCCGTATTTTAATGCAAGAAACGACTCTGTTGAATTAACAACCGCAGCTGTTGGCAAATGAGCATATACAATTAACTCTGCAATTTTTCCATCAAACACAAATTGTGAAATATCAGCAGAAGCGGCTCCCAATGTAAACGGACCAGCATCGCCAGTTGGCGTATCATTATATTTAACCTCATCGGCATCTAATTTAGACAAGCTAATAGCCTGGTCGTCAACCTCAACACCATTTACAGAAAGTGTTTGACTATTTTGCAAGTCAACCATTTGAGTTATAATTGTGGGTGTTGTACCATATGAATGAGCAAGGATAGTATTTTCAACTCCACCATGAGCTGTAGCAGTATATGTTCGTATATTTTGATTACTATACATAAATCCATATCCGTCTGTATTATATAATCCAAAATCAAACACCGCCTGATCTGCTGAGCCAGAAGATGCTGGCACAACCACGCCCATTACCGCCATTCCATTATCAACAGCTGGTATATATACAGGTTTGTTTGACATATCCATAACCACATTGGCACCTGAAAAATCTACCACATAATTAAAATTTATATTATCAATCGCATTATTTTTAATAGTTGGTTGTTGTGCTTCATTTGGTTGAGCCATTTGAAATCCAAATGAATTTGCAAGGTCAAACCATTTATTTACCTTGTCGCCATTAAGACTTTGTCCATATCCAATAAATGTAGAAGATAACCACAATCTTCGTCCAAGTGTAATAGGTTTTCCACCTGTTTCAAAAAAATCTGCACATGATGCATATCCATCACATCCCGTAGAAGGAATTACATGTGAACCATAAAAAAACTCACCTATTTTGTCAGGGCAAGCAGGACAATGTCCACCTATAACGGTAAATACCTCTTGCACTATAATAGTACCAAACTCATTATTTAATAAAGTTGCATTAGAATTAAACGTATAATTAACTACTTGTAATAATCCAGAATTGTGTACTTGGCTTCCTTCTCCCTGCACCAATGTTCCAAACACAATAACTTTCCCCGTCTCATAATTATATAATCGTGTTTTATCTAAAAGCATGTCTTTATCTACCGTAAGAACGCCACTATTATAAAAATACAAAGTATTAGCACCTTCAATATTTCCATGCACATACATCACAGCATTTTCATAGTTATAAATAGTACCATCAAATTTATTAATACTACCGTTAATTTCTATATAACCAGAATTATATATATATCGCGTTGCAGGAGTTCCATGGTTCACTTCGCCACCAATATACAACTCACCTCCTTTTTCAATGCTAACTTTCATATTATTATTACCTGTCTGAAAACTCAAATCAGCTCCTATATCAACCACGCCACCAGATTTTACGGTTAAACTTACTGCATCCCATTGATTAAACGTTATATTTTCAGTAACTGAAAGTTTTCCGCTCACTTCTAAGCTAAAGAAATTATTATTATTTAACGTTCCTGTGTGGCTTACTGTTATTCCCGCAGGGATTTCCACGTCATCATTCATTGCAGGAATATTTTCATCTTGCCATGTTGTTGGATCAGTCCAATCTCCTGATTGAACTGCAACTCTAAGAGCCGCAGAAACATGAAGATTT
>JAAYPM010000025.1 GCA_012519815.1 Bacteroidales bacterium | reverse complement strand
TTACCTCCACGTCCATTTACATTCCTTGCTTCTATGCCTATTGGATAGCCTTTTTCATAATTGTAATATTCTACTATTGAGCCAGAAATCACAATTTTTTCTTTGACTATCTGCTTTTTAATGTTTTTGTCCCCCTTCACTTTAAATTTTTATTAAATTTTCAATAGATTAATTACTTTTAACTAACGTTATTTTCTCCCTATTAATACCTATAATCAAGTTAAGATGGAAGCTGCACTTTGCGTGCAGGTACCCTCCCGCAAGCGGGTCCCTCCCGCCATCCAAGTGCAGCTACTTTTTATCACTTTTCATTGCAGTTAATACACCGTCCAAAGTTTTCAAAGCACCTTCTTGCTTAACATATTCATTTAATGCAATTATCATCATTGCTGAAGTTGAAATATTAAGTTCTTTTGCCCTGTTTTCAAACCAGTCATGTATATTATCCGGTATGTTCAAAGTTTTTCTCATTTGTTTACACCTCCCATGTTTTTATCTTGTGCTTATTTTACACTTTTCGCATATATTTGTCAATCTACATTTTTGTATAAATCAATACATTTTTGTATAGTTCACACATAATTATCACTGTTCACACATAATTGGTTACAATTTACACCAACGTTTGAGTTTGCATGTATGGGGGAGGCACCCCCATGCCCCCCGCTTCAAGTTACTATTTTGCCCTTATAACGTTAATTGAACATTATAATACACTTGTTATAGTTACAATTGGCTTCTAATGAAAAAAGGGGTTTTAAATGTCTAAAATATACGCATAATAATAAAATATCCCTATAGGAATATATCGAGGAATATATCGAGGAATATATCGCTATAGAGATATAAAGTTGACATATTGATTATTTTTGATTAAAATTATATTGGTTGTATGTTATAGTTCCAAGATAATCATTATCAAAAGTTGCTGAATATGTAACATTTTCAAGCGGTAGAGAGTCCACCAAACTTTCTACCTTTTTTTGTTCAACAATTTCTATAGGTTCAAATAAATCACGACTATTGAAATAACTTTTTTTCCCTTGAATTTCCCAATTATCTTTTGTCATGTATTTACTTACATACGCACCGACATTATCGCAATTATCAATCTTATTTATTTTGATGAAGCCTTGTCCCCAAATTGATGCCAGCTTATCCGCTTTGACATAAGGCAAGTTGTAAAATATAACATGGTAATGGACACGACCTTTTTTTGTGAACTCTGGGACTACAGTATACTTTATATTAGCTTTTTTTGAGTTAAACATGGAATAGTTCAATCTCTTAATAAATTTCTTAAATTCGGCATTTGCTGCCCTCAAATCAGTTATATGTTCCCTAAATGTAAGAGTTACAAATTTTGCTGTAAATTCTTCTCCATATTGACCGACATTTGAGTTTACTATTCTTCTTAATTCTCTTTGTGCCCTCGACATAACTTTTCCCCTATTTTCTTGTTTTTCTTGTTCTGTCAATTCGTTCTTACCTCCACGTCCATTTACATTCCTTGCTTCTATGCCTATTGGATAGCCTTTTTCATAATTGTAATATTCTACTATTGAGCCAGAAATCACAATTTTTTCTTTGACTATCTGCTTTTTAATGTTTT
>JAAYPM010000145.1 GCA_012519815.1 Bacteroidales bacterium | reverse complement strand
GGATAGGGAAATTGCAAAAGGGGAAATGTTTAAACAGGAGCCAGGATCATACTTATATAATAAATATAACTTACTTCAACTACTTCATAAAATAGATGCTAATGCATTATATGGATCTATTGGCATGAACAAATGTATATATTATAATATATACATAGCAAATAGTATTACTGGCCAGGGAAGGCTTGCAATATCTATATCCGCAATGGCATTTGAAGCATTTTTAGCAAATAATGTTAAATTTAGAAGTTTGGACGAAGTGATAGAATTTATGTATAATGTTTTAACAGAAGATAGAAAATATAGTGATTATGAAGTTCTTGATCATGATATATCTATAGAAGACTGTTTTGAAAAATTAGTGATGAGCTGTGGACATGGATATATGCCGACTGAAGAAGACTTGGAAATAATGTGGGAAATTCTTAGAAGCGTCTCACAACAAGACTTAAATAGACTATTTTATAAAAATTATTTATTTTCATTTTTTAATAATAGTATTATAGAAAAAATGGTTGTAGATATACTGACCACATTAGAAGAGCCATATCTTGACCCCAACAAACCACCAAAAGAAATACTTCCACTATTAGAACAATTATGGGATGTTGTTGAAGAATATGTATTTTATAATTATGGTTATGTAGATTCCCAAGACAGACTAAAATTTTTACCAAGATCGGTAGTATTATTAGTTGACACTGACTCTAACGTGGTTCATTTAGATCCATGGTATAAATTTATACTAGATAAGGTATATTATATACCTATGAAAATAAAATATCAGGAAATGGAGCACTTTGATGCCAAGCTTAAAGAGTTAAAATTTGATAAAGATAAGGTATTAGATTATGATTTTTATAGAGATGAAGTAGTAGAAAGAGAAAGACTGATAAATCCTGTAAGAATATTACCACAAGATAATTTAAGATTCTCAATAATAAATATAATGGCATATTTGCTATCAAAAGTAATGGAAGGGTCTATGGAAAGGTTTACTAAGTCAGCAAATTCATGGAGAGATGATAAAAAGTGCTTAATGATAATGAAGAATGAGTACTTATTTAGAAGAATAATGATCACTCCCTCTAAAAGAAATTACGCGACAATGACTCAGCTACGCGAGGGTCATATAAGAGATAACGATTTAGATATAAAAGGTCTTGCAATTAACAAAACAACTTTAGCAGAAAGTAGTAAGGCTAGATTTCAGAAAATATTAGAGGAAGATATTCTTAAAGCTGAATCTATAGATCAAATGAAGGTGCTTAAAGAGTTAGCTATAATGGAAAAGGAAATATTAGATGCATTGAGAAATGGAAGCAAGGAGTATTTTAAACCAGTTACGGTTAAAGCAATAGATGCGTATGATGATCCGATGAGTCAGCAGCAAGTAAAAGCTGCTATTGTATGGAATGCTTTAAAGGATCCTGATGTAGAAGGAATAGATTTAAACTCAAGGAACAATATATTAGTAGTCAAAATAGATATAAATCCAAGTAATGATAAATTTATTAAAGAGTATAATGAAGAAAGATACAATAAACTACTTGATTTATATGAAATGAAGCAATTTAAAAATGGTGTAGATGTAATTGGATTACCACTAGATCAAGATACTCCTGAGTGGTTATTAAATTATATAGACTACCATACAATAATAAATGATAACCTCACAAACTTTGAAACAATATTAGAATGTATCGGAATTGAAATGTTTGACAGAGGTAATATAAATTATAGTAATATTATAGAAATTTAGAAAGGGGGTGAAACTATGAAAAGCTGGACACCCGACCATAATGGTGGCATCGAAGAAACAACCGAGAGTATCGATCCTCTGAAAGATTGGGGCGACGGTGTAGATGAAGGTACTCATGTTGTAGAAGATGATTATGAAAAAGAGTTTGAGGAGCTCCTTAAAGAAGAAGAGGAGAACCTTAATATCAAAAAGAATGAGATTGATAAAGAAATCTCAGATAAATTAAAACCAGTGCTTAAGAAAACAAAACATAGAACTTTTAAAAATAGCAAACTAAATTTAACTAAGAGCACTGGTGGATCAAGAATATCCGCACTTATGGGGAATGATTATGATATAGAACTCTAATACGTTGATGCATATCACCTACATATAACACATATGTGAGTATATGTATCGTTTACGGTACTAGAATCCTAGTACCGTATTTTATTTTGT
>JAAYPM010000024.1 GCA_012519815.1 Bacteroidales bacterium | reverse complement strand
TATTAATTATAGGACAAATGTAAAAACAACAGTTAAAAGTAATTGAATGATAATGAGCGTGTTATGTTGGCTTGTGTGTTTTTGTAGAAAATGAAAATGTGAATTACAAATGTACATAAAAATATAAAACTGTGAGTATCAGTAATATAAATGATTGTATTATGGATTTTGACACAATTTCTTAGACAATTTTTCTTTTAAAAAATACAACTATATCATATTCAATAATTTAAAATTTAACATAATAATGAAAAAAATTACGTTGAAAAACTTCTTGATTCCAGACAAAGAAAGCATTTTTACAAAAAGTAAAATGTATCGCGTGTATCTTGGTAATTCGTGTATGTATTATTTTACTGCTGAATTTAAAGTAAAACAGTTTTTACAGGAAACTAATGCTATGCTTAACGATACGTTGCACATTGTGAATGAATTATATTCTCTCACATTTAAAGAATTTAGAGAAGTTTGGCTTTATACAGATCATAAGAACAGAAAAAACCATATCTAAATCTAATATGTTCTCTCGTATCTGCGTGAAAAAAATCACGGAAAAGCCATTCCAAACCTAAGAAATAACAAGGTTTACCGTTATGTGTATCATAATATTCATATTCTGTAAATACTTGTTGCAAAAAGAAGCGTGTTTCCCTTTTCAGCTTTACACTTATTTGCAGCAATCACCTTTTCAAAAGCTTCAGTTCTGTAACTTTGATACGTGAACCACACATCCTATCTAACTTTATAGGATATGATAATGTTCTATTTGATAGATAATGAAGAAAATGCGGAATTTCATTTTTAAGTTTCTCTTCAAAAAAATGGATCTAATTTTTCAATTACAGAAACTTTCATAACCCAGTATCGTTGATCATCATTCCCGGCTTTAATAAATCCATCCTCATTATTAGAATATAATGCTGTGAATATCAGCAATATAAATTTAATTGCATTTCAATTTTTTTTTGTTTTATTACATCTGTTCGGAAAAAAATAAAATCAAAGTAACAAGCAATGCAACTACCACAACACGAATCCGCAAACGATGTGTGAAAATTGAAGATTGAGGATTTTTAATATATTGAAAAACAAGGTATAGTATTGAAAGAGATAACATTATTAAGGAAATTAATAAAAAAGTACCAGAACCTTGAAATTTCTTAAATACAAAAAGCATTGCCATTAAAGAAATTGAGAGCGTAAAATATGTGATTTTATGCATGAATTTTTCTATCATTGTTGATTCCTCTTGCAGTAAATGTAAACCTGCAACATAATAGAGCATGATAAACATAAAAAAAGCAATAAAAACAAACGCCCCTACTTGCATTTTTAATACCGTTTGTGTAAAAACCAATACAAATAAAATAACACCAAAAATTATTTCGAGTTTATTTATATGCACAACTGTTTTTTGAGCTATTTTTTTTATAAATCCATGCGATTGAACTGATTGAGTATCCATAAACACTGTTAATTATATATTTATACAAATAAAATGCATATTATTTTATTTTCCCAAAAATAAAGAAGAATAAAAATTCATCTTACACTCAACATTATGGAACATGCTGAAAATAAGAGCGTAACAATGTTTTAATTTGCTGAATACTTTCATCAGTTGGTGGATTCACTCCCTCAAGTGCATACTTCATTCCAAGTGATTTCCATTTTTGTACACCTAAGGTATGATATGGTAATATTTCTACACGTTCTAAATAACGTGCATGTCGAAATGAATCAATAAGCCATTGAAATGATTGTGCAGAATCGGTAATGCCAGGTATTAATACATATCGCAGCCAGTACGGTTTTTTTGCTGCTTCACGAAGTGCAATATTTACCAAAAGAGCATCTAATTTGTTTGTGCCTGTAATGTCTAAAAATTTTTTATGTGTAGTTGCTTTGATATCAAACATAACTAAATCAGCACATTCTGACAACAAAATGTGTGAGGCTTCTGAACGAATTGTACCATTTGTATCTATATTGGTGTGAATATTTTTTTGCGAAAGGAGTTCAAAAAAATGCACTAACGCTTTAGCCTGCAACATTGGTTCTCCTCCCGAAACCGTTACTCCCCCTTTATCAGCAAAATATGGTTTCATTCGTTCGGCACGTTCAACTAAAGATTCAATTGAAACAACAGTTCCTCCATGTATTTGAATGGTATCAGGATTATGGCAATAAATACATCGCATATTGCATGCTTGTAAAAAAATCACAAATCGAATACCTGGGCCATCATGTATGCCAAATGATTCAAGAGAATGAATAGTAAGAGTATTGTTGTTTGGAAAACGCATAAACACTAATCGTTATAGCGATTCATGAAACGAACGCGATAATACCTCCTTTTGTTGATCTAAAGTAAGCCTCACAAAATTTACCGCATATCCCGAAACCCGAATGGTTAATTGTGGATATTGCTCTGGATTTTTCATTGCAGCTTGTAAGGTTTTTTTGTCGAGCACATTAATATTTAAATGTTGTGCATTGCAACTAAAATAACCAGTGAGTATTTGCACTAAATTCGCCACTCGTTCTTCCATTGATTTTCCTAATGATTTAGGAATAAGCGATATGGTGTTAGAAATACCATCTTTTGCATCTTCATAATGAATTTTTGCCACCGAATTTAACGAAGCAATAACTCCATGTGTGTCTCTGCCGTGCATAGGATTTGCACCCGGAGCAAAAGCCTCTCCATACGCCCTACCATCAGGTGTTGCACCTGTTTTAAGCCCATACATAACATTTGATGTAATGGTAAGCACAGACATAGTTGGTAAAGCATTTTTATACAATGGAAATTTGGCTAATTCTGTATTAAAAAAATGCACCACATCACGTGCAATAAAATCAACCCTATCGTCATCATTACCATATTTTGGGAAATCACCTTCAATACTAAAATCAACCGTTAATCCTTGTTCGTTACGAATAGGTTTAACTTTAGCATACTTAATTGCCGACAAAGAATCCGCAACAATTGATAAGCCCGCTATGCCGTATGCTACATTAATTTTAGGATTTGTATCAATTAAAGCCATTTGTGCTTTTTCGTAATAATATGTGTCGTGCATATAATGAATGATATTAATAGCATCACTATACACACGGGCAATTGATATCATTGCAGTTTTAAAATGTGCAAGCACCGTTTCATAGTCTAAGTAATCGTTAGACTCATAAGATATTCCCTCAACAATTTGAGTTCCAGTTATTTCGCATTTTCCATTATTTATTGCAAGCAAAAGTGTTTTTGCTAAATTGGCACGTGCACCAAAAAATTGAATATGTTTTCCAAGTTCTTGCATCGACACGCAACATGCAATTCCGTAGTCATCACAATTTGTAGATGAACGCATTAAATCATCATTTTCATATTGAATAGACGATGTTTCTATTGAAACCTGTGCACAAAATTCCTTAAATCCTTGTGGTAAAGAATTTGACCATAAAATAGTAATATTAGGTTCAGGAGACGGACCAATATTATACAATGTTTGCAAAAATCGGAACGAAGTTTTTGTTACTTTTGAACGTCCATCAAGCAATACCCCTCCTATTGATTCTGTTACCCATGTTGGATCGCCAGCAAAAATCTGTTCGTATGTTTCCATACGCAAATGCCGAACCATACGAAGTTTCATAATAAATTGGTCGATATATTCTTGTGCCTGCGTTTCTGTTATACGCCCAGCTTGTAAATCTCGTTCAATAAAAATATCTAAAAAGGTAGAAACACTTCCAAGCGACATTGCAGCCCCATCTTGTTCTTTAACCGCTGCCAAATAAGCTAAATATGTCCACTGAACCGCTTCTTGTGCATTTTGTGCAGGGCGACTAATATCGAGTCCGTACATTTCTCCCAATGCAATCATTGCATATAAAGCACGAATTTGTTCCGAAACCTCCTCGCGTAAACGAATAGTGGCATCGGTCATTGGACTTGTAATAGCATCTAAATCTTTATTTTTTTCTTCAATCAAACGTTGTATGCCATATAATGCCACACGACGATAATCGCCAATTATTCTCCCTCGTCCATAATTATCGGGTAAACCCGTTAAAAAACCAAGAGATCGTAATTTCCTAATTTCAGTAGTATATGCATCAAAAACGCCGTCATTATGGGTTTTTACGTGTTTTGTAAAACATTCGGTAATGGTATCACTTGGCGTTAAACCATGTTCGGCAAGGGCTTTTTTTACAATATTAAAACCACCATGCGGTTTCATTGCACGTTTTAATAATTCGTCGGTTTGTAAACCAACAATTATTTCTAAATCCTTATTAATATATCCGGGAGCAAATGCTGTAATAGACGATACTGTTTTTGTATCAACAGAACGCAAACCATTTCGTTCACGTTCTTCTTTAAGTGCATTGCAACATATATTCCATAATTGTGTTGTTCGTTCGGTAGGTCCTACCAAAAAAGAAGAATTACCTGTATATGGAGTTATATGTAAAGAAATAAAATCCTTAACATCAATCGTGTTACTCCATGCACCTGCCTTAAAATCAGATAGTTGTACCATGTAATATAAACAAACAATAGTTACTATTGTAAAAGAGTGAAAATACCATGTTTCGTGTTAAAATTCTTATTTTACAACAACATTATAGTAACAATTTATTCACAACTCCCCCATACGTTGTTTATAAATTTTCTAATGTACGCTGTAAGGTTTGTAGCGACATTTCGATTTTATTATTTTCTTCTATAACATACATTTGGAAATCCTCCCAAGCAACTTGTGATGAGTCGCTAAACTGCGTTATTGCATTTCGCAATCCATCAATTTTATATTCAATTTGTGAAAGAGGTGCTCGGTATTTTAGTTGTACAAGTCGCTCAGACACTTGTATTGTTTTTTGTAACTGCGCTGTTAAAGAATCATGTTGTTTTATGATTTGTTGATACGTATTCAAATAATACTGAATACTATCATGTGAAGCATACAAAATTACTTTCTCATTTTTTACTTCTGATTTCTGTGTGGTTTGTGTACAAGAAACTCCAAGCACACAAAACACAATACAAGACACAATATACAATTTCATAAAAAATATATTAAATACCATCAAAAAAAATACACGGAGAATAATAATTTCTCTTTATTTTATCAAAAACAAAGATACATTAAAAAACAATTGTTATAAAAAAAAATAATTAAAAACAATACTTTTCCGTTACACCTATTCTTGAGTAGTAAACTATGTAGATAACTTTTTATTAATTTTGATTATTTATATTTCACATAATCAAAAAACCACTAATATTGTCTAAAAAATTATAAGGTGTGAAATCAGTTATTTTAATTGTTTTTTTAAGTTTTGGAACTCTTTTATATGCCCAAGATTACACAATAAGCGGGTATATAAAAGATGCATCAACAGGTGAAGAGCTTATTGCAGCCTCGGTTTATGTTCCGGGAACCACATATGGCGTAATTACAAATCATTACGGATACTACTCACTCACCTTACCTCAAGGCAGTTACACTATTGAATATTCATATCTTGGATATAAAACAACATCATATATTATACATTTACACGAAAATGTTTCAAGAAATATGCTACTTATCTCTACCGCAACAGAACTTCAAAATGTGGTAGTAACAGCACGTGCACGCGATCAAAATATCAAATCAACCGAAATGGGCACACAAACCCTTACGATGCAACAAATTCAAGCAATTCCAGTGTTATTTGGCGAAAATGATGTTTTGAAAACACTTCAATTGATGCCAGGAGTTAAAAGCGGTGGCGAAGGTAGTAGCGGTATTTATGTTCGAGGTGGCGGTGCCGATCAAAATCTTATTTTATTAGACGAAGCTCCTGTGTACAATGCATCGCACATGCTTGGTTTTTTTTCGGTGTTTAACGGTGATGCCATAAAAGATGTTAAACTCTATAAAGGCTCAATGCCAGCTGAATATGGTGGACGATTATCTTCGGTGGTAGATATTAAAATGAAAGAAGGAAATAGTAAAGAATTTCACACAACGGGAGGTATTGGAACAATTTCATCACGTGTTACTGTTGAAGGTCCAATTATAAAAGATACCAGTTCATTTATGATTTCAGGACGCAGAACATATGCAGATATGATGCTCCTATTTGCTCGCGATAAAAATCTTCGTAAAACACAATTGTTTTTTTATGATTTAAATCTAAAAACAAATTACATATTCAATAATGAAAATCGATTGTTTATATCAGGGTATTTTGGACGAGATGTGTTTTCATTTCAAGATATGATAGGCACAGACTGGGGAAATGCAACAGCAACAGTTAGATGGATTCATTTGATATCTCCAAAGTTATTTTTAAATTCAACGTTTATTTTTAGTAATTTTTCTAATAAAATTTCTATGAATAGCGATGTCGGTGATTTTGACTTAACTTCGGGGATTACCGATTTTCAATTGAAAGAAGATTTTCAGTTTTACTTTAATACAAAAAATACCATAAAATTTGGAATAGACGCTATTTATCATACGTTTTCTCCCGGTGATTTAAAAACAAATTTGGATAACCTTTCCATCACACTTAATAAAAAATACGCAGCTGAAAGTGGCTTGTATATAAGCAATGAACAAACCGTAAACGATTATATAAAATTAAAATACGGATTGCGATTTTCTAATTTCACAGTCTTAGGACCAAATACCACATATACATATAATGAAAATCATGAGCGAATTGACAGTGTTGTGTATGCTACAAAATCTATTATAAAAAATTATCCCGCTTTAGAACCTCGTTTTTCGGCTACATTTGTTGTAAATACCACAAGTTCAATTAAGGCATCGTTTACAAAAAACAACCAGTATGTTCATCTTATTCAAAGTTCAACAAGTAGCTTACCTACAGACTTTTGGATACCAAGTACAGAACTTACTCCCCCACAAAAAAGTATGCAATATTCGTTAGGATATTTTAGAAATTTTAAAGAAAATGCCTATGAATCATCAGTTGAAATATATTTTAAAAGCCTTGAAAATCAAATAGATTATGAAAGTGGTACAAATATATTTCTTGAACCCGATTTAGAAAGTTATCTTTTATTTGGCAAAGGTCGCTCGTATGGTGCAGAGTTTTTACTACAAAAAACACAAGGCTCGTTTACTGGTTGGATTGGTTACACCTTAGCACGCACCGAGAAAAAATATACAGAATTAAATAATAATAAGTGGTTTCCAACCAGATACGACAGAAAACATGATGTTTCAATAGTTGCAATGTATCAATTCAATACAATATTACAAATTTCTGCCTCATGGGTCTATTCTACTGGCGATGCCGTTACTATGCCAAGTGGAAAATACATAATTGACGGCAAAGAAATTAGTTATTTTACAAATAGAAACGGGTATAGAATGCCCGATTATCATCGCTTAGATCTGGGAGTTACCCTTATTGGGAAAAAGACAGAAAAATATGAATCAATATGGAATTTTTCAATTTACAACACATATAATAGAAAAAATGCTTTTATGATTTATTTTGAATCTGTAAATGATGAGAATCCAGATGTTTTACAAGCAGTTAAAGTAACATTATTCCCTATTTTACCTGCAGTAACATGGAATTTTAAATTTTAAGTAGCTATGAAAATGCGACATATATTATTGTTAGTTGGTCTTTTCCCCTTTTTACTTGTAAGTTGTGAAGAAGTAATAAAAGATTTTTCTATACAAAATGCCGACCCACAACTTGTAATTGAGGCACAATGCTCTGCTCAAAATGATTCTATATATGTATATATCTCAAAAACAGCAGATTATATGAATCCTGTAGAGTATCCAATTGTTACAAATGCACATATACAGCTTTTTTTTGCAGATACAAATATATTGATTCCCGAAATATATCCAGGCACATATGCAGCACACTTTAATTTTCCAACAAACACTGCATATGCTTTGCACGTCAATATAAATAATGATATGTATATTGCCGAATCCTTTATGCACGAGCCAGTACCTATTACAAACGTAAGCACAAGTGTATTTCCATACAGTGCCTATATTGCGAGTTATCCAGATGAATTATTTTATGATATACATGTATTTTTTCAAGATCCAGCAGAAACTGCAAATTTTTATAGAATAAAAATATGGAAAAATGATACACTTTTAAATAATGCATCTCATTTTATATTTTTTAACGATAAGTTGTTTAACGGAAAAGACTATGAGTTACTTTTGCAAGCCTACACATTTGAAGAAGAAGATACGATAAAAATTGAACTTATGTCGATAGATAAATCTGCGTATGAATACTATAATACTCTTGAAGAAGCAATGACATCAACAGGGAATTTCTCAATGCCCGACAACCCCAAATCAAATTTTACCCCCTCAGTTTTAGGATATTTTATGACATATAGTTCGAGTACTCAAACGCTTGTTATTAAAAACGAAGAATCTACACTTCAGGAATATATTCCATAAAACTTTTATCATCATAAAAAATCACGATTCTCTCAATTTTTTTTTCTGTTGTTTCTAATGATGTTTTTTCAGACAAAGAGATATGGGGCAACGATTCATACGGTTTAACAAAGGATACATCTTTTGGAAATAAAGTGGTTTGTTCTATCTTTTTCTCGTATTTGCCAGATTTAGAGCCAACTAATAGCCATGCAATATCCATATGTGGGTATGCATATATCATTTTTTGAATAAAATCAACGCTTGGTTTGTTTCGTTCAGATAAAATATGAGACATGCTTGAACGCTGTACGCCAATTTTATCAGCAAATTCAGAAGCACTTATTCCTTGCTCTTGAAAAAACACTTGTAATCTATCTTTAATTGAATCCATATGTGTACCTATTTACATGTTACAAATGTAAAACATTTTATGTTTACTTTTGTAACATTTTGGTAGTTACATTTGTAATTTTCTCGCACGAGTAGTTTCCACCTCTTAGAATGAATAATGCAGTAATTTATATATATTTATAGGGATATTATTAAAAGATAATGTAACTATGCTAAGTAAAGATACGCATTTAAACAAGCTCTAAAAACACACTAAACATATTATATATTTTTTATAAGAGTATGTAAACATAAAGATTATATAATCCGTGTAAAACGCTGGTTAACAACTAAGCAATACCACTCTTTGCATAAAAACATTAGAAACACATCTATTATGAGAGATGGATATAATGCAATACTTTACATAATAAACATAAAGCATTGATTTACTGACATATAAGTATTTAAGGAAACATTTTTATTCTCGTTTCCATTCTGGATAAAAAATGTGATTTACTTAACGCTCCTTGCGTTACGTTTGTAAACAAAACATGTGCAAGATGTCTTACTATTATGTGAAAAAACACAAATGTAAACTACTGTTTGCTTAAATGAGTGAGCGTTGCTTGCAATCCTATAAAAACAAATGATTGAATAATTTCAACCGCCTGCCCTACCCTTAAAGGAAGTTGTTCTAATTCTTCTTTCGACCATGTACCAAGTACATAATCTATTTGTTTACCTCTGCTAAAATTATTACCTATTCCAAATCTAAGACGAGAATAATTGGCGTGTCCTAATATTTCTTGTATATGACTGAGTCCATTATGCCCCCCATGAGAACCCTTTGCACGTAGGCGTAGCGTACCAAAGGGCAAAGCAATATCATCAACAATTACAAGCACTCGTTGAATTGGTATTTTTTCTTTCTGCATCCAATATTGCACAGCTTTTCCAGAAAGATTCATATATGTATTTGGCTTTATAACAACTAATTGTCGTCCTTTATACGAACATTTTAGTACATATGCATGATTTTCTTTATCAAACGAAACATCGCTATCTTTTGTTAATTCGTCTGCTATTAAAAATCCAACATTATGACGCGTTTGTGCATATTCTGCACCAATATTTCCAAGTCCAACAATTAAATATTTCATACTAACGTATAATTTAAAAACAACTTTCTGCAAAAATAAAAAATCCGTTGTGGCATACAACGGATTTTAAAAATAACAATATAAAATAATTTTTTATTCTTCTTCCTTTTTTTCTCCTTCACCTTCTTCTTTTTCTTCTACACTACCACCTTGCATATCACGAAGTGCTGAACGTGTAAGATTAACAGAACATACAACAGCATTCTTTGATTCTTCTATTATTAAATTATCATATGATAATGAAGGGATTCTTATTGATTGTCCGATTTTCAAACTACTTATATCTACAGTTAATTCAGAAGGAATATCTTTAAGCAAGCCTTTAACTTTAAGCTTTCTCATTTTAACTTGCAATTTTCCCCCTTGTTTTACTCCCTCAGAATCTCCTACAATTTTCACTGGCATTTTTATGCTAAATGGCTTATCTTCTGCTATTTCGTAAAAATCAACATGAATAGCTCTATCTGTTACTGGGTGAAATTGAATATCTTTCACAATTGCCTTATGCATATTTTTACCAAGTTGTATATGAACAATATACACTTCTGGTGTTTTAAAGACTTTAGTAAATGCTATTTCACTTACTGTAAAATTTAAATTTTTCTCTCCTCCGTACATAGTACAGGGAATGCTTCCATTTGCACGTGCAAGTTTTGACTTTGATTTTCCAACTTCAGTACGTAATTCTCCTTGTAATTCTATAAATTTCATATTACCAATTTTTTGTGCTACTCACAACTGTCGTTGCCCATCGCACGGTTAATACTAAAACGTTTCAATTTAAAAATTGAGACTGCAAATATAAAAAAAAATACAATATTGTATCTATATCATAATAAAATTTGAACTAATCGAAGTATTTTCATATACTTTTTTGATACAATCAGCTAAAAACTCAGCACATGAAAGTATTGTAATTTTAGACGGCACCTTTGCATGAAAAATAGTATCGGTAATTATAAGCTCTTGAATAGCAGACTCTTCAATTCGTTTAAAAGCCTCTCCTGAACATACTGCATGAGTAGAAAGAGCACGTACACTTTTTGCTCCTTTTTCCATAACAAGATTTGCTGCCATAACAATAGTTCCTGCCGTATCAATCATATCATCTACAATTATCACATTTTTATGTGCCACATCTCCAATAATTTCCATAGAATCAACTACATTAACTTGTGTGCGTGTTTTATGGCAAATAGCAATATCTGCATCTAAGAATTTTGCATATGATTTTGCACGTTTTGTTCCTCCCATATCAGGAGCTGCAATAAGTAAATCGGGTATCTGTAAATTACGAAGATACGGGACAAAAATACTTGAAGCGTATAAATGATCAACTGGAACATCAAAAAAACCTTGAATTTGTCCTGCATGTAAATCCATAGTAATAACCCGTCCTACTCCCGCTGCGGTTAATAAATTTGCCATTAATTTAGCACCAATAGAAACACGAGATTTATCCTTTCTGTCTTGTCGTGCAAACCCAAAATAAGGAATTACAGCGGTAACTTGCCATGCCGAAGCTCGTTTTGCGGCATCAACCATAAGTAATAATTCGAGTAAATTATCGGCTGGCGAAAATGTAGATTGCACAATATACACATCACAACCACGCACAGACACATCGAAACGCGGTTCAAATTCCCCGTCACTAAATTGAGTAACAGAAGACCCACCAAGTTCAACTCCTAAATATTTGACTATTTTACGTGTTAAATATTCAGTTGCTGTACCAGAAAAAATTTTAATAGGATGTTTTTCCATGTTTTAGAATAATAAATAAATAATATATAAACCAAGCATTATTATAACACTTTTTTAATCTTGAATTTTAAATTCGTCCCAGCTTAAAATAGAAATATCTTCAAGTTTTTTATTGCAAAACGCTTGCACAAACGCTTTTGTCAATCGTGCATTCGTAAGAAGCGGAATATTAAAATCTATTGCACTTCGACGAATCGTATAATCTCTATCTAATTCTGCCTTTGATAAATTTTTAGGAATATTAATAACTAAATCTATTTTCTTTTCACGTAAATACTCAAGTGAATTTGGCTGCATATCTTCATCTGGCCAATAAATATATGTATTTTCAACATTATTTTCGTCTAAAAATCGTGAAGAACCGCCTGTAGCATAAATCGTAAATCCATGTTCTACCAATAATTTACAAGTAGAAAGCAAGTCAACTTTAGATTTAATAGGACCTGAAGAGATAAGAATATTCTTTTTAGGAATTCTATAGCCAACAGAAAGCATAGATTTTAAAATAGCATCATGATAATCTTCGCCCAAACACCCAACCTCTCCTGTTGACGACATATCAACACCTAATATAGGGTCGGCTTTTGAAAGACGAGAAAATGAAAATTGCGATGCTTTAACTCCTATATAATCTAAGTCAAAGAATGATTTATGCGGCTTTGAAAATGGTTCATTAAGCATAATACATGTAGCTGTTTCAATAAAATCATGTTTAAAAACCTTAGAAACAAAAGGAAAACTCCTTGAAGCACGTACATTACATTCAATTACTTTAATATCATTATTTTTTGCCAAGAATTGCATATTAAACGGACCTGAAATCGAGAGTTCTTTTGCAATTTCTCGTGCAATTCGTTTAATTCTTCGAACAGTTTCAAAATATATTTTTTGTGGTGGTAACACCATTGTAGCATCACCTGAATGAACTCCTGCAAATTCAACATGTTCAGAAAGTGCATATAATTCTATTTCTCCATCTTTTGCTACAGCATCAATTTCAATTTCTTTTGCTTGTTCCAAAAATTCAGTTACCACAACCGGATATTCTTTTGAAACCTTTGCCGCCAATGTTAAAAAATGCTGCAATTCATCTTTATTACTCACCACATTCATTGCTGCTCCCGAAAGCACATACGAAGGGCGAATTAAAACAGGAAATCCAACTTTATCTACAAATGCATAAATATCATCGATATCGGTCAATTCTTTCCATTCAGGCTGGTCAACTCCCAATTGATCGAGCATCATTGAAAATTTATGTCTATTTTCCGCACGGTCAATATTCAATGGCGATGTTCCTAAAATTGGAACATTTTGCATATGCAATTTCATTGCAAGATTATTTGGAATTTGCCCTCCTGTTGAAACAATTACTCCTTTTGGCATTTCAAGATCACAAATATCGAGCACCCGTTCAAACGACAATTCATCAAAATATAATCTATCACACTCATCATAGTCGGTACTTACCGTTTCAGGATTATAATTTATCATAACCGAGCGATAACCCGTTTTTTTAATGGTTTTTATGGCACTCACTCCACACCAATCAAACTCCACACTGCTTCCAATTCTATATGCACCAGACCCTAACACTACAACCGATTTAGAATCATTTTCGTATGCAACATCATGTTCGTTGCCGCCATACGTTAAATATAAATAATTTGTCTGTGCTGGAAATTCAGCTGCAAGAGTATCAATCTTTTTAACAACAGGCAACACTCCTATTGATTTACGATATTCACGCATAGCAAGTACATCTTCTTGCATATTTCCTTGTGTTGATTTTAGCACAAAACGTGCGATTTGAAAATCCGAAAATCCTGTACGTTTTGCTTCAACAAGCAAATCTTTTGGTACATCAGCAAATTGTGAAAATGTTTCAAGTTTGTTTTTTATAACAAAAATACGTTCAAGTTTTTTCAAAAACCAGATATCAATTTTTGTAAGTTCCCAAATTTTTTCGGCTGTATATCCTGCCTCGAATGCTTTTTCTATAGAAAATATTCGCATATCGGTAGGATTTTTCAATTCCTCTTCAAAATTTTCAAATTCAATATCTCTATTTCCAACAAACCCATGCATACCCTGTCCTACCATTCGCAATCCTTTTTGAATTGCCTCCTCGAAACTACGTCCAATTGCCATAATTTCTCCTACAGATTTCATGCTTGAGCCAATTTGTTTTGAAACCCCATTAAATTTATTCAAATCCCAACGTGGTATTTTACACACAATATAATCGAGTGCTGGTTCAAAACAAGCACATGTTACCTTAGTAACACTATTTTTGAGTTCGTATAAACCAAATCCTAATCCTAATTTTGCAGCCACAAATGCCAAAGGATATCCCGTAGCCTTTGATGCCAAAGCAGAAGAACGAGAAAGCCGTGCATTAACCTCAATAACACGATAATCCTCAGAATGAGGGTCTAATGCATATTGTATATTACATTCACCAACAATACCAATATGTCGGATTACCTTAATTCCTATTTCTCTTAATTTATGAAACTCACTATTTGTAAGCGTTTGCGATGGAGCCACAACAATACTTTCGCCCGTATGAATACCAAGTGGGTCAAAATTTTCCATATTACAAACGGTAACACAATTGTTATAACAATCACGTACAACTTCGTATTCTACTTCTTTCCAGCCTTTTAACGACTCTTCGATTAAACATTGTGATGAAAAAGAGAAGGCAGTAGCTGCAAGTTTTTTCAGTTCTTCATCATTATTACAAAATCCACTTCCTTGTCCACCCAAGGTATATGCAGCACGTACAATAACTGGATATCCCAAATCATTTGCAGCCTCGAGAGCCTCTTGAATAGAATTAGTAGCTTTGCTACGAGCTGTTTTAACATCTATTTCATTTAATTTTGCAATAAACAAATCTCTATCTTCGGTATCCATAATAGCCTGCACAGGCGTTCCAAGTACCTCGACATTATATTTTTCAAGCACACCACTTTGATACAATGAAACACCACAATTTAAGGCAGTTTGTCCGCCAAATGCCAATAAAATGCCGTCAGGTTTTTCTTTTTCAATAATTTTCTCAACAAAATATGGCGTTACTGGTAAAAAATAAATAGTATCAGCAATTCCTTCTGAGGTTTGAACTGTAGCAATATTTGGATTTATAAGAACTGTTGTTATTCCCTCTTCTTTAAGAGCCTTTAATGCTTGTGAGCCAGAATAATCAAATTCACCCGCCTCTCCAATTTTTAATGCTCCCGAACCTAAAATAAGTGCCTTTTTAATATGTGTTTTTCTCATCAAATGTATCTTTATAAATTTAGTGTTTGCAAAATCATGTTATTTTGATGTTTTATATGTATCAACCATGTTTAAAAAATCATCGAATAAAAACTCCGTATCTGTTGGAGCACCTGTTGATTCAGGATAAAATTGGATTGAAAAGAAAGGGTGTGTTTTGTGTTTTATTCCCTCACATGTATCGTCATTATTATTTATGTATAACGCTTCCCAATCGTCCAAAACATTATCAATATCAACACTATATCCATGATTTTGAGATGTAATATAACATTGATGTGTACCTATTTTTTGTACTGGTTGATTAAGGCTTCTATGTCCATATTTTAATTTAAAAGTATCTCCCCCGCCTGCAAGTCCCAGCAATAAATTTCCCATACCAATACCAAAAATTGGTGTGTTTTTTTGTTCTATAACTTTTTGAATATGCTGTATAGTTTTTGTTAGATTTTTGGGATTTCCAGGACCATTTGATATAAACAAACCATCATAATCTAAATGGGTAAAATCATAATCCCAGGGAACACGAATTATCTGTGTATCACGTTTTAACAAGCAACGTATAATATTATTTTTAACTCCACAATCAACAAGCACTATTTTTCTTGAACCATTGCCATACGTAACAATTTCTTTTACGCTTACTTCATCAACAACATTTTCGGCATTCGGGTCAAAAAAGGGTATATCCTCATTGTTTACAATGATTTTCCCTAACATTGTACCATTTTCTCGTAATTTTTTAGCAAGGGCACGAGTGTCAATTCCAAAAATTCCAGGCACTTTATGTTCTTTAAGCCAGTCTGATAAACTTTTACTTGCATTCCAATGCGAATAATCAAAGGAATAGTCTGATACAATAAGACCAGATACCTGTATCTGGTCTGACTCATAAAACAACGCAATTCCGTTTGTATCTTTTTTTGCTTGTGGAACACCATAATTTCCAATAAGTGGATATGTTAAAACTAACATTTGTCCTCTATATGATGGGTCGGTTAAGTTTTCCACGTATCCTGTCATGGCTGTATTAAACACCACTTCACCCGAATTTGATTTTTCATATCCAAACGACCATCCATAATATTCTGTTCCGTCTTCTAAAATCAGTGTAACCTTCTTATAATCTGGCATGTACTTTCCTTTAATTATTCACTCTAAAAATCCTACAAATATATATGTATTGACTACTTTGCACAAATTTTTTTATAGTAATTATCAACAGTTTTTTAATATATTTTTAGGAATAAAAAAAGCTATTAAAAACGCATCTTTAAAGTATTATTAAAACGATTTATTATTGTATAATTTTCATTGTTTATAACAATTCAAAACAGTTTAATGTTTTTTCAATTGTTTTTTAAACTGTTTTTATTACACATATACATATGCTTTAAACTGAATATGCTATATTTACAGGCAAATAAATACTAACAATTTTTTATTATGATGATAGACAAATTGTCGCAATACGTGTATGGAACTACACGTTTGGGCGACGAATCTTTAGCAGAACAAACGCGTATTGAAACAGCACTGCATGTGATGAATCAAAATATTTGGATTCATACCTGCCATAAATATGGCAATTCTTTTGAGATTTTACGCAAAGCATTTCAACAAGAACCAAATAAAATTCCGCATATTATAATGAAAATATGGGGAAATACGAAACAAGAATTAGTTGACGGTGTTCAAGAAAACCTTGAAGCATTAGGAGTTAAATCCTTAGATATGGGGCAATTATGTATTGGCGGTGAATTTGCCGAATCACTTGCAAAAGGTGGTGAAGCACTGCAAGCTTTACATGAAATACGCGATTCGGGTTTTATTAAAAGCTTTGCGTATGAGGTATTCCCTTGGACATCAGAAACACCCTTACAGGCTTTACGCAACGGTAATTTAGATGGAATTATAGATGCGTTTATTTTTTACTTAAATCCTCTCCAACGTTTTGCAGCAAACGAATTGTGGAACGAAATACAAAAACAACAATTCCCCATTATTGCACTTCGCACTGTGTCTGGTGGACCGGTGCATAAATTACGTGATATACCCGGATTTGCATGGGTTCCGTATTTGCAAGAACGAGCGGGAGAAGTTGCTCCTATTTTTGAAAAATCAAATATAGACACATGGACAGAATTTTGTGTTCGATACGCTTTTTCATTCCTAAATGTTAAAGCAACAGTTGGAAGCAGCGGTAGCATTGAACGAATACAAGATTTTTTGAAACACACACGAGATATAAAACCTCTTTCTCAAGAAATTATGAATAAAATTGGAAGTTTACAATATCATTGGTCTGATACTGTTGATATACACGCCGAACCATGGACGATGTAAAGAGTTGTAGCAATGTGGCGAGAGCGGTGAACAAAGAATTTTAAAAATGGACTTTAATATAAAAAATATAATGAGTAAAATAATGTATTTTACGAGAACATTGGTTTTAATAACTTTAACTGGCTTGTTAATTACTTGTGGTAATTCGACAAAGAAAAGTAATGTAGATAAATTAATCCAAGAAAAATTAGATACTGCAAACATAGAACATTCAGAAGTAATTGAAGAATTTCAAGATTCTGACTACCTGATGATTGTTGGGGATTCAGTTGAAATTCCTTATTTCGAGATAGAATTGAAGCTAAGCGAGAAAGCCGAAGAGAAATTAAAAACCGATAATGAAACAGTAATTGTAATGGCATATTTTACATATTATCAAAAAAATAAAATTTATCCTGAAAAATATCAAGATAAAGTTGATTTCGGCGGTGAATTAATGCTTTTATCTTATCCGATAGAGTTAACAGACAAAAGATTGGCAAAATTCAAGAATATTAAATTTCCCAAAGATTTATATGATTTATTTGGGGAAAACAAAGACATTGATTTGCTAATCAACGTTTATAGCGGAAGAAAATCGAGTGAATATAATCTTTTGAATTGTGATATTTTACAGAACTCTATGAGTGAAATCAAAGGGAAAAGATTTACGATTAATGGAAAACTAATTTATAATGATGATTGACAAATACACTGCCTACAACAAATGGCTTGCTATCAGGCGGGTAGAAGTGCGAGTGTGGAAGTTTGCCCCCCCCCGCGCGTTGCAAGAATGTTTTTAGATAAAAAAGAAAACTCTAAAATGTTTTATAGAAATATCTTAGAGGTTCCTACACTATATATTACAACAGCAAATAAATTTTTACTTGCATTATAATAAAATACTTGCCAATTCGGCTAATTCGCTTCGTTCTCCTTTTATAAGGTTAATATGTGTGAACAATTTTTGTCCTTTCATTTTGGTGCTTAAATGAGACAATCCATTTGAAAATGCATCAAGATATGGAGAGTCAATTTGCTGAATATCACCAGTGAACACAATTTTTGTTCCTTCGCCTGCACGAGTAATAATGGTTTTAACTTCGTGAGGTGTAAGGTTTTGAGCTTCGTCAATAATAAAATACACCTTAGGTAACGAACGTCCACGAATATATGCAAGTGGAGAAATTTCTAAGCGTCCACTTTTTTGAAGCGTATCAATAAGATTTGCCTGCTCACCATTACTGTGTAAATTTTGTTTAATAACATTTAAATTATCAAATAAAGGGAGCATATATGGACGAATTTTATCTTTTTCGGCACCGGGTAAAAATCCCATATCTTTATTTGCCAATGCAACTATAGGACGAGCCAGCAGTATTTGTTCGTATAGCCCGTGTTGTTCAAGAGCTGCCGCAAGTGCAACAAGTGTTTTGCCAGTACCTGCTTTACCCGTAATTGCTATTAATTTTATAGCAGGATTGGTAAGAGCATGCAATGCAAATGTTTGTTCGGCATTACGTGGTTCTATGCCAAAAACTTGTCGTTTTACCACGCGAGTTATAAGTTTTTCGAATGGATTATAGTACGAAATAACACTTGATGTGTCGCTTTTTATAATAAAATAATCATGACTTTTAGGATGTGCAATTCCAATCTCTTCGGGTGTTAATGAAATATCACCTTGTTTACTATATAATTTTGAAACTAATGCACTATCAACATTGTCAACAACAGGAATCCCCTCTTCTATTGTATTTAAATCCCTAATTTTATCGTTTTCATAATCCTCTGAAACAATACCGATAGATTTTGCTTTCATACGCAAATTAATATCTTTACTTACAAGTATAACTTGAGAGTTTATATTTTTTTGCTGTACAATATACGCAGTTGCCAATATTCTATGATCGGGAGTTTGTTCTTGAAACGCATCTTTAACAAGTTTTGGATATTCACCATGCGTTTGAATATAAATTTTGCATCTATCGTTACCAAGACTCACGCCATCGGTAAATAAATTATCTCCTGCTAATTTATCTAACGCACGAGTAAACTGACGAGCTGCCCAATTCAATTCATCGTGTCCTTTTTTAAATTTATCAAGTTCTTCTAAAACGGTAATTGGTATTACAATATCATTTTCTTCAAACGAATAAATTGCACGATAATCATGTAAAATCACATTTGTATCTAATACAAAAATCTTATTTTTTTTCTTTGCCATATTTTCCTTTTTTTACTGATGAAAGGTAGTTATTTTTCTTATAAATAAAATAGAATCAGATATGTTTTTTTACAAGATTTTTAACATACAATAAAAACATCATATAATGCACAATTTCAGCACTACAATTGGCATGTTACGGTTGAAATGAATACGAACTAATACCTTTAACGCCAGGTTTTACTGCAAATAATCCTCCTGCTTTTGGATATTTTTCCACATCTCCTTCTTGCATCCAATTTCGTGCGGTAGTTATATATAATATATCTTTATGCACACCACCAAACGCAAGCGAGGTAACATGAGGAGCAGGAACAATAATAGTGTCAAGGAGTATTCCTTTATTTGGATTCCATCTACTTACTCTTCCTTTTCCCCAATGAGCAATCCACAACATTCCTTCTTCATCAATAGTAGCACCATCAGGCGTTCCCCATTCGGTTGGGGTAGTAATAATAGTTTTTTTATTTGCAATAGTTCCTGTTTTCACATCATAATCAAATTCTGCCACAGTGTAGGTAGGAGAATCTATATAATACATTTTTGTTCCATCAACCGACCAAATAATGCCATTTGAAACCGTTACACTGTCAAGTTGTTTAGAAAACGAATAGCCTGGTCCAATTTTATATAAAGCAGCAATAGGATTTGTTACTTCAAAATCCATAGTACCAACCCATAACGTTCCATCAGGAGCACATTTACCATCATTAAATCGCACGGCATTTGTATCAATATCGGGCAACACTTGTGCACGTAATACTTTGGTATCTATATTAAATGTAAAAATGCCTTTTGCAAGAGCTAATACCAAAGTTGAAGAATCAAGAGGAACCACAGTTCCAATTTCTTGTGGCATAGGATACGAGTGCATTTGTGCAGATTCAGGATAATAGAGATACAGAATTTTCCCTGTAATATCTATCCACAGCAAACGGTTATTTTGGTCGTCCCACAATGCCCCCTCGCCCACTCCGGCTTGAGCATCATACACTAACTCTACCTTTTTTTGTGTTGAATTACACGATATATGTAACATAGAAATACAACTTATGAGTAAAAATATACAGAATAATTTACGATACATGTTTTAAATTTTTAGATATTTCATTAATTGTTTTATTATATACTGTTATTCTATTACTTAGCAACATAAATTTTTCATAATCCTGCTCCTCTTGTAATTTTTCAATAAGCTTATTACGTTCCAATTCAATTCTTCGTTTTTTATACGTAATTACCGTTTCAAACACTAAAAAAGGCAATCTATCACGCTCAGTTTCAACATAACTTTCTTTTTTTCTCCAAAAAGAACTTAGTTCTTTTTCTATACTAATTATATCAACAATTATAGGAATTATTTTTTGATTTGTATGATGAATTAAATACGCATCTATCTCAGCTTGTTTTTCAGAAACATGTTCATAATATTCAGTAAATATTTCTTTATGAATATCATATAAAAACTCCATTCCACCTTCAACCACCTCTGAATACACATAATCTTTTACCATTATTTCGGTTTCAACTATGGGGAGCTTAACCATTTCCAAACCATACATAAGTAAAATATATAAAATGTCGCGTTCGGTGTAACTGTATGAGTCCACACCTTTTTTTTCGGCTATCTGTAATTGCTTTTGAATGTGATGTTTTTGTGTGTCAAACACACGTTTTGTATATTCTTTTGATTTACGATCTACTATAAGCTTTTGCATTTGCGAAGAGAGTATTTCTTCAGAAATCTCAAACACCTTCGCAGAATCAGATATATATAATGAGCGTGATATTTGATCGGGAATTAAAGAAATAGTTACAACAATATCATTTATTAAACGTGCTCGTTCAACAGGGTCATTTTTTGTTTCCTCTGCAAATAAATGTGCTTTAAATTGTATAAAATCCTTTTTTTCTGCAAGAATATACTCTTGTAATTCTTGTGTAGAATGTTCTTTTGCAAACGAATCTGGATCTTTTCCTTCGGGCAACAGCAATACTTTCACCGAAAGTCCTTGCTCTAAAATCATGTTAATTCCCCGAAACGATGCTTTAATTCCTGCCGCATCGCTATCAAAAATCATAAGAATATTTGTCGTAAATCGCTTAATAAGTAAAATTTGTTCAATAGTAAGCGAGGTGCCCGAAGATGCTACAACATTTTCAATACCAGACTGATGCATAGAAATAACATCGGTATATCCTTCTACAAGAATACACTCGTTTTTTTTCACTATTTCGGTTCGTGCAAAATAGATTCCATATAATGTTTTACTCTTATTATATAAGTCAGATTCAGGAGAATTGAGGTATTTTGCCAATTTTTTTTCGGTATCGGTATGCATTATTCTGCCACCAAACCCAATAACATTACCCGAAAGTCCGTGAATTGGAAACATAACGCGAGCACGAAATCTATCAAATTGCCCTTTTTCTGTTACTACTGTTAAACCAGATTTCTCTAAATATTCTATTTTATATCCTTGAGATTGAGCATGTTTCGTAAAAGCATCTCGTACTTGAGGACTATATCCTAATTGAAATTTTTTAATTGTTTCATTCGTAAATCCTCGTTCCTTAAAATACGATAACCCTATTGATTTGCCCTCATCGGTTTCGTGCAGTTGATTTTGAAAATACGTGTTTGCAAACGCACTCACAACCTGCAATGTTTCGCGGTCGTTACGTTTTTGTTTATCTTCTTCGCTTAATTCCGTTTCAACAACCTCTATATTATATTTTTTTGCTAAATATTTAAGTGCTTCAACGTATGAAACTCGTTCATGTTCCATAACAAAACTTATAGCATTTCCCCCCTTTCCACAGCCAAAGCATTTAAAAATACCCTTTGCGGGCGATACCATAAACGAGGGGGTTTTTTCGTCATGAAACGGACAACATCCTTTAAAATTTGCACCCGATTTTTTTAACGACACAAAATCAGAAACCACCTCTTCAATATGCGAGCGGTCAATAATAATTTGTACAGTATCGGGATGAATCATAGTTGATTTTTTGTAGTTATTCGTATATTTGAAACAAAAAATTTATCTTTTACAAAAGTATTGCTTTCTTAAGTAGTATAAAAAAAAAGTCAAATTGTTTTATGAACAATCAATAATTTTTATGAAAAAAATAGTAGTATTAAGTGGTGCAGGAATAAGTGCAGAGTCAGGTATTAAAACATTTCGAGATACTGGTGGATTGTGGGAAGAGTATGATGTTATGCAAGTTGCAAGTATAGATGGTTGGAATGCAAACCCTGAACTTGTATTAAAATTTTACAACGAGCGTCGTCAGCAGCTTGCAGAAGTAAAGCCAAATGATGCTCACACAATTTTAGCAGATTTAGAACAACATTTTGATATTCATGTTATTACACAAAATGTAGATAATTTGCACGAGCAAGCAGGTAGTTCAAATGTTTTACATTTACATGGTGAACTCACAAAAGTAAGAAGTTGTGGAAATGATGAAGATATTCGTGATATTGGTTATTCTTCAATTTCTTGGGGAGACAAATGCGAACAAGGATTTCAACTACGACCGCACATTGTTTGGTTTGGAGAACCTGTTCCTGAAATGTCTCAAGCAATTGAAATTATTGCAGATGCCGATTTTTTAATCGTTATTGGCACCTCTCTTAATGTATATCCAGCTGCAAGTCTTATTGGATATGCTCCAAAACAATGTAAAACGTATCTTATTGACCCTAATGATGTTTCGGCACATGCTCATAATATAACGGTGATAAAAGAACCAGCAAGTAAAGGCATGAAAATAATTCAATCATATTTATTAAAACAAAATGAATAAATCATTGTTTTGTAAGCAATTGCCATTACACATATACTTTTGTATAAGTATGTGTTTATGTGTAAGCAACGCAGCATTGGGTGTAGCATCTCAAAATGATTCTATTTTCACGACATATACAGATGGACAATTTTCTACGTATTACAAAATACCAGTATCGTGTAGCACCACAGAGGCCGAAGAGGTGCTTGATGATTTTATTTCTCAATTCAGAGGCGACCCTGATTTGCTGTTTGAGTGGGCATTACATGGTTTAGGTTCACAACAAGGAGACGATTTACTTATTGATTTGAAACAAACATTATATGATGCAGAAACGGGTATTGGAACAATTATTACCGACCTTATAATACCGGGTTTTACAACATTCAAAGACATAACAATTGAAAGTAAAATCACAAAAACATACTTACCTAATAAAGCAGTAAAAGTATTTGTTGATGTATATAATTTGAATTTTTTCATGAAAAAAGCATACGGAACATATTATATAATCCCTGTTTCTTCCAATCAAGTTATGCTTGCTATTGACGTTCACATGAAATTTGGATGGTTTTTTAATATTTTTATTACACAAAATATTTACAAAAAAATATTTGAATGGAGAATACATGGTTTTATGCATAATATGAAAAAGGAAATTATTCGTAGAAAATCCTAAAAAAATGGTTTAGTAATGATTTTCCCTCTGTGTACTTATGTACATTTTTTTGCGTTCTCTATTTTTGATTGTATTTCTACCGTATCACAATGTATATTGAATAGCCGCACTTGCTGCATTTGCTTTATTGCGTGCATCTTCTATTGTATCACCAATTGCCAAGCACACTCCCATTCTCCGCTCCCCTTCCACTTCGGGTTTTCCAAACAATCGTAATTGTGTGTCGGGCAAAGCAAGTGCTTGTGAAAGATTAGAAAATGTTACTTTTTTTGATGTTCCGTGCACCATAATAACAGACGAAGCTGCAGGCCCATATTGTGTAATATTTGGTATAGGTAAACCTAAAATTGCCCGTACATGCAATGCAAATTCCGAAAGATTTTGCGATATCATAGTAACCATGCCTGTGTCATGCGGACGAGGCGATAATTCACTAAAATAAACGACATCACCTTTAATAAAAAACTCCACACCAAAAATTCCCCATCCACCAAGCGACAACACAACTTGTTTTGCTATATTTTTCGCATCCTCCAGAGCTTTTGGCGACATTTTTTGTGGTTGCCATGATTCTTTATAATCACCATTTTCTTGTCTGTGTCCAATTGGTTCGCAAAACGAAACACCATTTTTATGGCTGATAGTCAACAAGGTAATTTCATAATCAAAATCTACAAATCCCTCAATAATCACTCGCTCACATTTTCCGCGAGCACCTTCGTGTGCATATTTCCACGCAGCTTCAATTTGGTTTTCATGTTTTATGGTGCTTTGTCCCATACCCGACGAACTCATTACAGGCTTTATAACACACGGCATTCCAATTTCATGAACAGCTTGTATATATTCATCTTTTGTGCCTGCAAATTTAAAAGGAGATGTTCGTATGCCCAAAGAATCTGCTGCAAGCGTACGTATTCCCTCACGATTCATAGTGAGTGAAGTTGCTCGAGCAGAAGGAACAACCGTGTATCCTTCGGTTTCTAATTGCAGCAATAAATCTGTTGCAATTGCTTCAATTTCAGGCACTATATAATTTGGTTTTTCCTGTTCAATAATGGTGCGTAAAGCATTTTCATCGAGCATAGAAATAACATATGATTTATGTGCAAGTTGCATTGCGGGAGCATCAGCATACCTATCTACCGCAATTACCTCAATGCCATATCGTTGCAATTCAATCACAACTTCTTTTCCTAACTCTCCAGAGCCAAGCATCATTACTTTTGTAGCTGTTTGCGATAAAGGGGTTCCTATTGTAGTCATAATTTATTTTTACTTTAAAAATAGATTTTTTTATGAAAAAAAGACATATACAAAGCGCATAAGTTTTTAAAAGTTATACACAAAAACTTGACAATAAAAGCATAAAATATATAATACATTTTTATTATAACAGTAAGATTTTGAAACATATAGAAACAAAAAAGCCTCTCGAATTTGAGAGGCTTTTGTACCTAGAGCGGGAATTGAACCCGCACGAACGCAATGTTCACAGGATTTTAAGTCCTGCGTGTCTACCTATTCCACCACCTAGGCGTTTGGTAATAAAATGAGCGAGAGACGGGACTCGAACCCGCGACCCCGACCTTGGCAAGGTCGTGCTCTACCAACTGAGCTACTCTCGCAATTGCACCACAAATATACTATTTTTTTTTGTACTACATAATTTCATGAAAAAAATTTACACTTTTTTATATCTTTTTTATGTTTATTGCTCTTTAAAGGGCAAAATCATTTTTTATTTTGATTTTTATCTATCAAAAACCTGCAAATTTTAGATATTAAAGACGGTCCTTCATAAATAAAACCCGTGTATAATTGAATTAATGATGCTCCTGCATTCAATTTATCGTATGCATCTTGCGGTGTCATAATACCGCCAACCCCAATTATAGGGAACGCACCATTTGATTTTGTATGCACATATCGTATTACTTCCGTTGACATATCTGTTTCTGGAGCACCACTTAATCCCCCCGCCCCAATAGATTCAACATATTCCGAAGGATATGACAATCCATTACGTGTAATGGTAGTATTTGTGGCTACAATTCCTGCAATATGTGTTGTTTGTACAATTTCAATAATATCATCTAATTGCGTATGCGTAAGGTCGGGAGCGATTTTTAACAAAATAGGTTTTTGCCTATCTTTTTTTCTATTTTCTACCATTAAGGCATTAAGAATATCGGTTAAAGGTTTTTTGTCTTGTAAATCTCGCAAGTTAGGCGTATTGGGCGAACTCACATTTACCACAAAATAATCAACATGCTCAAATAATGCCTCAAAACATTTCACATAATCAGTAAGTGCTTGTTCGTTTGGTGTGAGTTTATTTTTTCCAATATTCCCTCCTATTATCAACTGTGGATTTCGTTTTTTTAATTGTTCAACAGCATAACCAACACCTTTATTGTTAAATCCCATTCTATTTATGAGTGCTTTATCGTTTGGTAAACGAAACAAGCGAGGTTTATCATTTCCGGGTTGTGCTAAAGGAGTAAGCGTACCAATTTCCACAAACGAAAATCCCATGCTACCAAACATTTTATATGCTGATGCATTTTTATCTAAACCAGCTGCTAAACCAACAGGATGCGGAAAATCTATACCAAACACTGTTTTTTGCAAGGATTCATGTTGTGGTACCCTATATACACGCGACACAATCCAACGAAACAATGAAAATTTTTGTAAAAAAGACAGATAACGAATGGTGAAATCATGTGCTTTTTCAACATTCATCAAAAAAAGTAAGGGACGAATAATTAAAGAATACATTGATATATTTTTTAGCAAATATACAGATATACCAAAGATTTTACCACAATACTGTAACGCAATTCTTATAAAATTTTTGAATGCAACGTATTTTGAGAATATACATTAATTTTTTTTAAACGAAAAAAAGATGAATACACAATGTCGTAAGGAGTATAGCACATACCGTTGATTTTTTTAAAACATTTTCACGAACCTATTGTGCTGTATAAAAATTTATATATTTTTGTAGTGATAAACCACAGCTAATCTTAAAAATTTATAAGCATGGAAAATACATTTGATACAATTATGTTTAAAAATAAGATTACTCCTGTTATTCAAATGTATTCAGAAATAGACACGGTCGGCTCCGAAATTTGGAATCATACTATCAATTCAGATTCAACTTTTATATATAATAATTTTTGTTACATAAGAGATTCAGTCATCAAACTTCTCCAATATACAACGGTATATAAAGATGGTACACGAAGAATTTGGAGGTTAAAAGAATAAAATACTGTATGGAAATATTTTTATACGTATAACTTTTTATTCTTTGTTAAAGAAGGAGTTACGCACACAAATTATGTTAATATAGTTTTTGTACACCTTGGCTATAAACGTAAAAATCACCCAGTTACATCTATTCTTTATAATACAATTATTGATTAATCAACACGTGTTACATTATAAAAAGGAACAATTTTAAACAACCATCTATTTGAACGTTGAATATTGAGTATTCCTATTTGTTTACAATTTACTCCCAGCCCATTTGAATTAATAATTCCTATTTGCAAGGATTTTTCGGCAACTTTTGCAAAATTCACTGCACCAAGTTGAATAATTCGTGGACGAATAGATTCACGAATTGAATTAATTATTCCGATTTGATACCCTCCTGAATTATATCCTGCATTTATAAACCCTAATGAAAGTCCAAATGTTCCACCATAATATCCTGATGATGAACGCAATACTGTTGACGAGTTTATAACTCCCATGCAAACTCCAGAATGTGAAAACTTTGCATTGCATAATGCAATACGTATTCCACGAGATTCTCCCATAAGCACACCTCCTATTTGCACACCTTTTACATGATTATTTCCCACAAAACCAGCTATTTTAAATCCTTTTGTTTCGGAATAATTTATTAAAGACGCACTTAATCCACGATGTATTCCTCGCATAAATCCCAATCCAATAGCCACACCATTTGAACGTGTTGCGGTATGATACAAACTTGTAGCAACGCCATATATGTTATTTACATTACACACCAACGAACTCGAAACACCATATAATCGAGCACTCATATCAACAAACGACAATCCAAACCCAGCAAGCATATTTGCATGTATTTTTGATGACAGCACCATACCATATAATGTAGAGTTTTGTGTAGCACGAGGAGAAATAGGAGAAAGTACTATTCCATAATATAAGGTAGGCATTCCCAATGCAATTCCGCCCTGTTTTGTTCCTAATGATACATGCTTATTTTGTTGCGAATACGCAGCATAACAAACACTTAGGTTTATACAAAAAAGAAATACAAAACGTATTATTTTCATAACAATAATATCATTAGAATCGCAAATGTAACAAAAAAAGGCGTTTCAAAATGAAACGCCTTTATATAATACAAAGTTACATATTTATTATCCCATAACAGCCTCAACAGTAACATCTCCGCTTGTAAAAACAGGAACTTTATTCCCCTCTATTTCTTCACCATTCACCAATAGTTTCACAATTCCTTTTGAAACATTGTTGGGGTTAGTAATAGAAATATGATAGGTAGCTCCACGGAATTTACGTCTTACTTTTAAGGTTTCCCATTTTGTAGGAATACATGGGTCAATGATTAATCCATCAAGAGCAGGGCGAATACCAGCAATCCACTGCGTTCCCGCAACATACGTCCACGAAGACGTTCCAGAAAGCCATGCATTTCTTCCTAATCCAAATTGTGGATGTTCATCACCCAAAATATTTTGAGGATAGCAATATGGTTCAGATTCAAACACCTCTAATTCATCATTTTTAGAAGCCGGATTTATCTGATTATAATATTGATATGCTCTATCGCCTCGTCCAGCAATAGTTTCAGCAATCATTACCCAAGGATTCGCATGTAAGAAAATACCACCATTTTCTTTAGCACCAGGAGGATATGTAGATACACCTCCTAAGCTTGGATCAAATCCGTTGTATCCAGGCCAGCTTAATTTAATACCATTTGCAGTATTTAATTTCTCATTCACTGAATCAAGAGCTGAAATCATACGTTCACCTTCAGCAAATCCAGCAATTACGGGCCATGATTGACCATTTGTAAATATTTTACCATATTGATTTTTGTCAGATCCAAGCGGCTCTCCAGCAGGATTAAAATAACGAATCCACCATTTACCGTCCCACAAATGCTCATTAACCGCTTTTTTCATTTCGGCATAATAATTTTGCAAAACAAGTTTATAATCGTGCTCACCTATTAAATCGCAGATATCAAGCATTTCAATAATAGCTTTACCAAACAAACTTGCGTTAAACATAGACTCCGCACCATGTCCTAAATTCACCGTATCATTCCAGTCAGCAAATCCAAGATGTGGTAAACCATGAGGACCTCTATCATTCCATGTAAAATTAATAGAACGCTTTAAATGTTCCCAAACCGTTCCTTTTTCTCGTTGTTCGATAGGTAATTTTTTATCGAAAAACGTAATTTCTTTTTGCAAGAAATCAACATTACCCGTTTCTTTTAAATATTGTGCAACAGTTTGCACAATCCATAAATGGTCATCACCATAATAATCAGGCAAATGCGGCTCTTCACGAGAATCTCCCTCATTTGCTTCCATTGTTAAAGGAAAATATTGATGCATAGCCGAACCATTTGCCAATTGTACCGACAATAAATTTTCAGCTAACACACGAGCCT
>JAAYPM010000023.1 GCA_012519815.1 Bacteroidales bacterium | reverse complement strand
TTGGCGAATTGGGGTCGTGTAGGTCGGGATATTGTGCTTCAAGATCTTGCAATTCTTTAAGAAGTGTATCAAATTCAAAATCCGAAATTGTTGGAGCATGTTTTACATAATAATTGTAATTATGCGTATGTAATAGGGCACGAAGTTCAAAAATTCTCTTTTGCATATATATCATAAAATAAGCTGCAATATACGTGAAACATGTAAAATAAAACCGTATTTTTATCAATTAATTACTAAGAATATGGATTTATATAAGAGAATAATTGTAGCGTGTTTGTTCGTATATTGCTCTGTTGGTGTGGTATCTGCTCAAAACAATGTTTTGTTTGTAGGTGCTCGTGCAGGGGTAAATACGTCTGTTGTGCTTCAGGAAATTACACCTGAAGGTTTTGTTGTTGTGGGTAAACATGTTGGATATAATTTTGGACCAACAATCCATTTCGAACCAAAACTATTTTTTGGAATAAATTCGGCAATTATTTTTAATTCAACAGGGTGGATTGATAAAACGGGAGAGGTTTTTGACACTTTATTATATAGAAAAGATGTGTTTAAAAACATTCAAATACCTCTTACAGTTTCGTTAAAATTTGGCATAGGAGAGTACGGACGAATTGTAATAGAAGGCGGCGGATACGCTCAATATACATTGTCTGGATACAGCGATTTTAAAGATTTATCTGGTCAAATTCATAAAAAAGCTGTGGATTGGATACAGTGGAATGAATCAGATTCTGAGTATGATATATCATATAAACGTATGAATATGGGAGCTGTGTTTGGTGTGGGATTTCAGCATAAATGTATCTATATCGGAGCAAATTACAATCTTGGTTTATTTAATATTACTAAAAATGAACTATGCCTGCATAATCATATATGGAATATGTATGTGATTGTGCGTACATGGAAACGAAAAACCTAATAATTGCTTTTTTGTGAACATATATCGCATAATTTTTTTTGTGTTGTTTGTTTGATTCGTATTATTCACATACATTTGTTGAGTTATGGAAAATTTTATAGTATCAGCACGCAAATATCGTCCGGCAACATTCTCAACTGTTGTGGGGCAGGATTCTATTACAACAACTTTAAAAAATTCTATTGCTACAAATCATTTAGGTCATGCATATCTATTTTGCGGACCGCGAGGGGTAGGAAAAACGACATGTGCTCGTATTTTTGCAAAAACAATTAATTGTTTAAACCTTTCTGATGATATTGAAGCATGCAATGAATGTGAATCGTGCAAATCGTTTAATGATTCAGTTTCGTTCAGTATTCATGAACTTGATGCTGCTTCAAACAACTCGGTTGAGGATATTCGATCGCTTATAGATCAGGTGCGTATTCCTCCACAAATAGGAAAATATAGCATTTATATAATAGATGAGGTGCATATGCTGTCGCAGGCAGCTTTTAATGCGTTTTTAAAAACATTAGAAGAACCACCGCGTCATGCAATATTTATATTGGCAACTACTGAAAAACATAAAATTCTACCTACTATTTTATCGCGATGTCAAATTTTTGATTTTCAAAGAATTAAAGTAGAAGATACGGTAGAGCATTTAGTTAAGGTTGCCGAAAAAGAACAGATTGCATACGAAAGAGAAGCTTTAACGGTAATTGCACTCAAATCTGACGGGGGAATGCGTGATGCTCTTTCAATTTTTGACCAAATTGTGAGCTTCTCCGAAAAAAACGTTACATACGCAAAAACAATTGAGAATTTGAATTTTCTTGATTATGAATACTTTTTTAAAATCACACAGTATTTTTTAGATCAGGATTATGCTTCGGCACTTATTTTATTTGACGAAATTCTTGATAAGGGATTTGATTCTCACAATTTTTTAGTTGGTTTAGGTGCTCATTTTCGTGATTTACTTGTGTGTAAAGAACCACAAACGGTGCAACTTTTGGAGGTTGGAGAAAGCATTAAAGCACGCTATCTTGAGCAGTCAAAAATTAGTTCTGTTGATTTTTTATATAAGGCTTTAGATTTAGTTAATAGATTTGATATAAATTATAAAGCCAGTAAAAACAAGCGTTTGCATGTTGAATTGGCATTGTTGCAATTTTGCAACATCTTAAAAAAAAAAGTCCTGAACTAAACAAAGAGACATATAGCAATGAGGGGGTGCAACCGCAAACAAAAGCTGTTGCTCAAACATCACAACAATCTAAAACTGTTACTCCAGTAGCTTCCAAAAAGGAAAATTCCACAATAAAAACATCTTTTAAAGACTTATTGCAGCAACAAACCGTTCAAAAAGAACAAGTTGTTGCAGATGAAAAATCAGAAGATACAACAGAAACAACGCCTTCATCTTTATCTGAAAATAACCAAAATAGTACTATTGACGATGTTTTACGTGTGTGGCCTATATGTGTGCAATCGTTTGAAAATGAGCCTCATTTACATTCTATACTTTCTGAAATTGTACCAACGTTTGAAAATGACGAAATAGGCTTGCAATTAGTAAGTCCTACGCAAGCAACTGTTTTTGCGAACGATATTGAAACAAGATTATATGAATTGTTGTGGTTTCAACTAAAAAATAAAAAAATCAAACTCCGTACGTTTGTTCCTGAATTAACCGAAGAAGAAACAAAAAAGAAACCTATAACAGCCGAAGAACGCTATGCGCATTTATTGCAAATAAACCAAAAAATACAAAAATTACGCGATACGTTTGATGTTTAAATAGAATAATTATGCTGAGTTTTCCGTTTGCTAAAATTAATATTGCTTTACGTGTTGTTGAAAAACGCCCCGATGGATATCATTCTATAGAAACATTGTTTTATCCAGTATTTGGTTTATATGATTCACTTGAATGGATTGAATCTTCAAAACTTACCTTTGAATCGAGTGGAATTGCAATTGATGGGACTGCAGAATCAAATTTATGTGTACAAGCATGGAAACTGTTACATCAAACATTTTCAATTCCTCCAATTCATATTTTTTTACAAAAACGTATTCCTATAGGTGCTGGTTTGGGAGGCGGTTCGTCTGATGCTGCTCACATGCTCAAAAGCCTTGTTAGCTATTACTCCTTACCTGTTTCTTCACAAGAACTTCATGCAATGGCTCTTTCCTTAGGGAGTGATTGTCCGTTTTTTTTACATGCAAAACCTCTCGTGGGACAAGGAAGAGGCGATGAGTTTACCGATGTATCTCTTTCTTTACAAGGATATTGGCTTGTACTTGCAAATCCGGGAATTCATATAAATACTGCTCAAGCGTTTCAACACATTGTCCCTCAAAAACAAGCAATAGGCATACAATCAATTATTTCACAACCTATTTCAGAATGGTCTTTACATCTGCACAATGATTTTGAAACATCAGTTTTTGCATCTTATCCTCAAATAGCATCATTAAAAAAAGACATGTATAAACATGGAGCATTATATGCAGCAATGAGTGGCAGTGGCTCTACAGTATTTGGAATATTTGAAAAACCTCCTTTGTTACCTCAAAATTTTCCGATTGTGTGGCAGGGATTTATTTAGTTTTTGTTATTATATATCTTTATCTACGACTTGTTGTTTCAAATGCAGTGAGATATACATATTCTTTTATTCTAAAGCCATTTTATCGAACAATAATGTTTTGGAATACATTTTTTTCGTACATTTGTGAATTATTTTAAAAAAAACATGCATAAAAATAAAAAACATATGAAAAAGATAGTATTTACAGTTGTTTTTGCAAGCATATCATTTTTTCTTCATGCTCAAATATATCCAAAAACATATATAGATAGTGTGTCATATAGTTTCGGAATGGATATTGCAAAAAATATGCAGCAGGGGGGACTTGATACTCTTGTTGAGGCAAATATGTTGGCACAAGGCTTACGTGATGGATTACTTCAAGAAGATTATAAAATTTCGTTAGAACAAAGTCAACGAATTGTGCAAATTTTCTTGTATCAAATGCAACACGAACAACAGAAAAAACAATTTGGGAAAAATATAGAAGAAGGAACGGCATTTTTAGCAGAAAATAAAAAAAATAAAGATGTAAAAGTTTCTTCAAGCGGATTGCAATATAAAATATTAAAACAAGGTAATGGAGTTAAACCGTCTGTTACCGATCAAGTAACCATTAATTATAAAGGAACACTCTTAAATGGCTCTGTATTTGATTCATCGTATGAACGTGGACAACCAGCCACGTTTGGTGTAACACAGGTAATACCCGGTTTTAGCGAGGCTTTACAACTTATGAGTCCTGGGGCACATTATATTGTATATATTCCCCAAGAATTAGCGTATGGTGGACAAGCGGCCGGAAAAATTGAACCGTTTTCAACGCTTATTTTTGAAATCGAAATGATTTCAATTCCAACGCAAGAAAATCAAACAGAATAACAACTTTGTTTTATATAATAAAAAGAAGAGGCTGTTCATTTTTTTGAGCAGCCTTTTTTTTTTTAACATAAGAAGACAATGTTGCATGTGATTGAAATAAAAGTATGTTTTTGCTTTTAACAAAGCAGAAAAATAATAAAACATATAAAAAAAGAAATTATGAAAGATGTAGATGCAATGAAAGATAGATTCGTAAGTCTATTAGAAAGCAAAGATTGGAGGTTTCTGAAAATAGAAATTGAACATTTAGATTCTGTTGAAATTGTTGAATTGTTTGAATTGTTAAATGAAAAAGAAAGATTACTTGTTTTTCGCTTGTTAGATAATCAAAAAACAAAAGATGTTTTCAAAAAGTTATCTCATTCTAATCAGCAAAAAATTGTTGAAGGATTTTCTGATAATTCACGGTGGATTACAAAATTTAAACTCGCCAAACTTTTAAATAATATTGAACCAGACGACAGAACTTCGTTTTTGGAAGAATTGCCCGAAGAATTGGCTCAACAATTAATTAATCACCTTTCGCCAGAACAAAGGGGAATTGCCAATAATTTATTAAAATATCCAAAAGAAAGTATTGGGCGATTGATGACCACAAAGTTTGTTGCCATTAAACCTGATATTACGGTAAAGCAAGCATTTGATTATTTACGTGAGTTTGGACATAAATCAGAAACTTTAAACATTATTTATGTAATTGATGAACATTCGCGATTAATAGATTATATACCTGTAAAGGATTTAATATTAGCTAATCCTGAAAGTAAAATACATGAATTAATTAATTATAAATTTATTTCCTTAAAAGCAGAAGATGACCAAGAAATTGCAATTCAAATTTTTAAAGAGCACGACCGTTCTGCCTTGCCTGTGGTAGATGAAGCTGGAGTTTTGCTTGGTATAGTAACCTTTGATGATATTATGGACGTTGCCGAAGAGGAAAGTTCAGAGGATTTCCATAAATTTGGTGGAATGGAGGAGTTGGATTTTCCGTATGTTAAAACTCCATTTCTTTCATTAATAAAAAAACGTTCAGGTTGGTTAATTATCCTTTTTATTGGGGAAATGCTTACTGCAACAGCAATGGGATATTTTGATAAGGAAATTGCAAAAGCTGTGGTGTTAGCTTTATTTATTCCATTAATTATTTCAAGTGGAGGAAATAGTGGTTCGCAAGCTGCAACAATCATTATTCGTGCTATGGCTTTAAAAGAAATTTCTTTGAAAGACTGGTGGTATGTAATGAAAAAAGAATTTTTTTCAGGAATATTGTTAGGGAGTGTTTTGGGGGCAATTGGCTTTTTTCGTATTACTATTTGGCAGTTAGCGGGCTGGTATGATTATGGAGAACATTGGAATTTAATGGCATGGACAGTCGGTGTTTCATTAGTTGGTGTAGTTTTATGGGGAACACTTTCTGGTTCGTTTATCCCAATGATTCTTAAAAAATTAGGTTTAGACCCCGCAACAGCTTCTGCACCTTTTGTAGCAACTCTTGTTGATGTTACGGGAATTGTTATTTATTTTATGGTGGCTTTGGCGTTTTTAAATGGAACGCTTCTGTAAATAACATCAAAAATCTAACATCATATTTTTATTTGTTATTTATAATTTTAACACCTTTATAGATTATATGTAAACACATAATCTATAAAGGTGTTTATTAATTACTGTACAAATTTTGATAATAAGCGTAAATATTGCACTTGATACCCGCAACTGTTTTCGCTTATAGCCCATGAATTTAGGGGCCAACCATGATTAAAATCTAAATATGATTTTTGTGCAGGTTGATTTTTTAACACCGAAACATCAACTTCAAAACACATTGCATTATTAGCTTCGCTATCACAGTTTTTTGGACAACAACCGTCCCAATCATACGCAGGGTTTGGTCCGCCAACTAAAAAGCCGGGTGCAGGTCCGTAGGTTGATACGCCAGCTTCGTCCCATTTTTTACATCCATGTGTAAACCAATAATGATATAATTGTGTAACACTTTTATCGGCTCCAAACTCATTCATATTTGTTAAATAACACATATTTAGTGGATTCCGTCCATGTAAATAATGTATGTATGCCGAAGCTATTGAACGTATTGTGTCATGTATTTCGGGCATAATAGAATACTGTAATAGGTTGTAAAAAATATTACCTTGTTTTGCTTTTGTTCCGTTAGACCCCCATACATAATCTTTTTGATATGCAAAGTATGGGTCTTTTTGATTTATAACACAATGCAAGTTGTATGTTGTGTCAATTCCTTTTGTGTATATTGATTTAATGTGAGATGCAATAGTAGGATTTGCATTTGAAAGTGAAGTATAATATAGCAGCATATCTTGATTTGCCTCTCCAAATGGAAATACAAGTTCCCATGCTATAAGTCTGGCTTTCATGTAGTTTTGTTCAAAAAATGTTTTATACGTATCTTCGCCCGTGAGGTCAAATAAACGCATTGCTGCATGAATTTTTTTCTCGGTTCGCTCTAAATCATTTACTTCTTGTTGCCCCGCTGCAAGTCCCACAGTACCATGTTCGGAACTATTATTGTAAAAAAGAATCTCTGGATTTCTATTAGCCCAATCCCATGCTTTTATTGCAGATTGCTGTAATGTAGAAGCAAACGCAGGATCTATTTTTTTAAATATTTTAGCTCCGTATGCATAGGCGTATGCTGCCGAAAGTGTTGACGAGGTGCTTGGACCTCCCCATAAACTTGGGTCTTTAACCGAAGAAGGAGGCGAGCCGTAAGCACAACCAACTACAGAAATAAGTGCTCCACTTGGAAATTGGAGACGAAGCAAATGCTCCAAACCAAATTTTACTTCATCTAAAATATCAGGAATGCCATTGCCTGATTCAGGAATACCAAAATCATCTGTCCATGCTTTTGGATTTTCTTCGTATGCTAACAATAAATATACAATATAGTCGGCAGTCCAGTTAGTGTATTTATTATAATCACCTGCATCGTACCAACCGCCATGCACATCTCGTTCTGTTGATGCGTCTTTTTCTTTTCCGTATTCTCTACATTCTTTGTCTTGACGCTTTTTTATATGACTTGCCTTATCAGCCCAGCCAGCACCAGCAAATTTTGCATGTTTTTCAAATCCCGAACGTTGATAATAAAACGTTTTAAATGCATGCTTTAACACTGATTTATATACATCATTTGAAATTACAAAATCATATGATTTTACTCGTTTTCCAATATCATAAATGTAGTATGTTCCTTCTTTTGTGAATGCTGAAAAATCAAAATGCCATACTTTATCGCCCGACGAAGGATCAACTTCTCCATTGTTCCACAAAACAGGAGTTCCCTTATATACTTGTCGCTTTGTTGCTGCATCGCATACAGCATATGTTCTTCCGGGAACAAAGTTTTCGGCTGCATCATATCCAATTTCAGGAGATCTAATTATTGCGATTTTTTGAGCATCAGGTAAGTAACCAAATTGATCTACAACGATAAAATCAGTTACGTTTTGAGCGTGTAAAATGAAAGGGGTGAGAAATGTAAGTAAGTAAAAAAAATGTTTCATCGTGTATAAATTAAAATTATAATAAAGAACGCAACTGCAAAAAAACACAATTTTTTTGTATTTTTATATGCAAAAGGTAAATGTTTTTCAGTGTTTTTGTTAACTATGTGTGTGATAATAGAGTGTGGCATTATATTTCGTCTGCTTTACTGATATTTACTGCGTGATTACCAATAATTTTAAACATATTAATTAATTCAAGATATGTTTTTGAGTTCATCATTTCAAGGGGTTCTTGTTTTAAAAGCCGCACAAAATGTTTTTTCTCAAGTTCTAAAGCAATATGCGTTTGCTTGTTGGCTTTGTCTTTAATACGAAATACATCATGAATATTATTTTCGGAAAAAAACCGCATAGATGCAGTAAATAACTGTATGGTACTTGCATGAAATTTTTTTATATCGATATATTCTGCTTCTGAAAATGCATAATTTCGCTCAATCCATTTTTCGGCTCTGCGGTGAAGTGTTTTGGTGAGTGCGTCATTAATATGTGATAATTCTGAGAGTGTATGCGATATTACGAATAATTCTTGCAATTGTGTTTTTGAATTGTCATGAAATTTAATTTTGAGCAAATATGCACGAATTTCATCGCGAAGTGCTTTAATTTCATCACGTTGGGTTTCGAGCATATGTAAATGCTCTTTGTTGTTTTCTAAAAAGGGGAGCATTATAAGTTCAAGACTTATTTGAATTTTTTTACTTACACGAACAATTTCTTCTTTTGCAAGTTGCAGTGCAATAGCTGGTTGACTAAGCATTTTATTTGAAATATATCGTGTGTTTTTTGTTATGATTTCTGTTCCTGTTTCTTTTGAAGGAACTAAAACATACATGAGTTTTTCAAATTGCTTTAAAAAAGGAAATATAATAATGGCAAAAACAATGTTAAATACAGTATGTATGTTTGCAATTTGACGAGGCAATGTTTCGTGTAATGGGGTAGATGCTGGAGTACGAGATTGAATAAAATCTGAAATATATGGCACAAATCCTATAAATAAAAGCACTAAAAGCACTTTGTACATAAGCAATGCTATTGCTACCCGTTTTGCATTAATAGTTGTTTTAATTGATGCCAATAATGCGGTAGATGGGGTGCCAAGATTTGCCCCTAAAATTAATGCAATACTTGCGTCAACGGTTAAAAGTCCTTGACTGGCAAATGCAATCATAATTCCTATAAATGCAGCACTGCTTTGTATTACAGCAGTAAAAATTGTTCCAACTAAAATTCCTAATAATGGGTTTTCGAGCGTATATAAAAGCGATACAAATGATTGAAAAGAATGTAAGGGCGACATTGCGTCTGACATTATTTCCATACCAAAAAAGAGAATCCCAAATCCTAAAATTGCTTGTCCCCAATTTTTTTGAATAGGTTTATGTAAAAAAAGATATAATATTCCACCAACTGCAATCATTCCCAATGAATAATCGGTGAGTTTAAATGCAATAAGTTGGGCGGTTATCGTTGAACCAATTGCCGTACCTAAAAGAATGCTCAGCGTTTGACGAAAGCGAATAAGTCCAGAATTTACAAATCCTACAAGCATTGCCGAAGTGGCTCCGCTGCTCTGTACAATCATGGTAATAAGGGCACCAACACCAACACCAATAAAATTATTTCGTGTTAAACTACTTAAAATCGAACGCATTTTATCTCCAGCGGCTTTTTGCAAACCACCACTCATTAAATGTATTCCGAATAAAAATAAAATCAATCCGCTCGAAAGTCCTAATAGTAAAAAAATCCACCAGTTAGATGCACGAGCATGTAAGGTATATACGCAAAATGATGGTTTTGAGCCATTTTCAATTGAAGCCGCAATTTGATATGTTCCTGCTACATTGCCGAGTGTTACATAGGTTTGTGCAATGCCTTGTGTGTTTGTATAAATAATACTGTCAGATATATGTGTATGTTCGGCGTTTTCTGGAGTAGAAATAATGGAAATTTCTATTGGAACATCTGCCGCAGGCGTGTTGTTTTCTGTGATTACATAAAATTGAAGAGGTTCGGCAATTTGATGCAAAACTGCTGCATGTTGCAAATTCCCCGAAGGTGTATGTTTAGGTTCTATAATTGAAAAATGTGCAAATGAGCATGTGTATAACACAAACAAAATACATGTGCAAAAAAAACGTTTTTTCATATGCGAATTTTTTGTAATACTTTGTTTATGAAGATTGTTTTACTCGTTTTCGTAATCGTACAACATTTCCTTTACCAAGATATTCGAGTTCGTCAAATTGAAAGCGTGTAATAAAAATTCCTCTTCCATGAAGCATTTCAGAACTGTTTGAGGTAATAGGATTTGGAATGGAATCGGGGTCAAAACCTTGTCCTTCGTCACTAATAATCCATTCGCAGTATTCTTTTGTATATTCAAACGAAATTGAAACTTTTCGTTTGCCACGAATGGGGTCATTTTTTCTACTTTTGAGTAATTCTTCAAAACGATGTTCTTGAATTGCATATGATTTTTCTACATATGAAATTTCTAAATTTCCATGTTCTATGGCATTCACTATAATTTCGTCAAGCCCGAGGCGTATGCCCATTGCTTCATCTTCTTTAAAAAGAGAATCTATTTCTTCTATTAAATAATTTATTATAAATGGAACTTGACGAATATCGCTATCAAAACTCATTGAAAAAGAGTGAGTTTGTATAAAATTATGAATTTTCTGATATTCATTTCGTGCAAATAACACGGCTTTGTATTTTCTGAGTAAGCCAATAATATTTTCACGTAAAATAGGTTTTTTTAAATAATTGTTGGCTCCGTATCGCATTGATTCAATAACATATTCTTCTGAATCAAAAGCAGTAAGCATAATTACAATTGTTTGTGGGCGAATACGTTTAATTGCAGAAAGCAGCTCAATACCCGACATGTGAGGCATGTTTAAATCGCTCAATACAATATGAGGTTTGTATTCTTTAAAAACTTGTAATCCTTCTCTTCCATCTGCAGCTGTTTTGTATTCAAGACCTTCTTTATTAAGAATAATTTCAAGATAATTCATTGAAGTGGGGTCGTCTTCTACAATAAGTACTCTTATATTGTGCATTGTCGTGTGCATGGGCTTCAGTTCAAGTATGGAATTATATTTCTACGCAAATATACTGTGTTTTTTATATTTTTATTACACATTTAAAAATACATTTTATTTGAATTTAAAATCAGATAGCAGTAAACTAACTATAGGTTCTTGTAAAATGCTATAATGTGTGCTATGTGCTTTAATTTGAAATGATTTTATTTTTTTCCAAATATATTGAGTGTCCATTGCTTCTGCTTTCCATTTTAAGCGATATTCAAATGGATTTGTTACACGAAAATTCATGCCTTGGTGGGTGTTTAATCGTGTGCTTTGATCAAAACTTATAAGAATGGTTCGTTCGGGATTTTTATTTTCCTCGACAACATGCATAGAGAGAATTTTTCGTTTTTTATGTTCAATTTCAATATACAGCACTTCGCCTGTATATATTTGCAGTTCGTTGTGGTCAATAAAATAGGGGGCAGGGTCTATTGTATTTGTAAAAGAATTTCGAGAATCTATAGAAAGCGATACAGTGAGTGTGTCGCGATATGTTTTTTGATTTTGAGAAAAAACATGAATCTGTAAAATGCTGAATAATAGAAGTAATGTAAGTCTCATAGGATATTAAATTTAAGGTCTATAACGTGCTTTGTTCATAATTTCTTGTGCATCTTGTATTGAAAAAAGCTCTTCCATACTTATTTCGGGGTTTTTGTTCATAAATGAAGCTACAATATTATATCCAATCCATTGCCCAACTCGCCCGGGAGATTGTTTGGTAAACACATGCGTAAACGGACCATCTTCAACAAATCGTTTGATTGTAAGATAATCGCTACTATATAATGTATTTTCTGAAACTAAATATTTCCAAAATTGATTTTCAGATTTTTTGCAGAAATCAAGTTGTTTTTCTGTGTATGCCCACAAAACAGTATCGTGAACATGCGGTAAAACCGAACGTACTAAATACATCTGTCGTCCGTGATGAATAATATACGAAAGTAAAAATTCATCGGAAAAATTATACGGAAATTCAGCATCGGCTAAGGCTATCATGCAATCTACAGGAATACGCTCTTTATGCATACCACGTCTCATAAAACTTGCAATGCCCGCTTGTATGTAGCCAATATAGTTTTCGCCTAAATATTTATCTAAACCTATTGCAAGCATATCTTCGTCAATTACAATAGAATATTGCAAACCCGATATAAAACTTGCAATGCGAGGAGGAGTAAAATCAGGAAAATAATACATGTAGTATTGAAACGCATTGGTAAGTTCTTGTTGAATGTGTGCGTTGTCGGGATATTGTTGCTCTACATCGGCATATAATTCTTTCATCCACGATTTTGACATCACATCGGCAAGTTTTGGAAAATATGCGCTGTCTGTAGAAAGACCTAATTTCATAATACGCACATTAAACGATTCAAAAAACGGTCCGCATTCTTGCAAAAGAGCTTGTGTTTGTTCTGTTGATTGTGTTTGAGAAAGATGTTCGATTTTTTTATGAAAATCAATAACAGTAAGCGATACAGGTATATGGTCGACTTTACGAACAAACGGATTTTTTGAGCATGAAACGCACAACATAAAACCAACACACAGTACTGTATGCACGTATATTTTCATAGAATTTATTTTTTTTTTTCAAAAATAACGAAGAAAAATCAAAAATCGTACACTTTGCGAGTAAATAACTGTTTTTTGTGTATGTAACACATCTAAACCTGCTTGGGAATTGTCAAGAATCAAAAAAAAAAGTATTTTTGAATCTTTATATAGTAAAAAAACAATTTTGGTATGATTATTAAAACAGCAACATTTGTTACAAGTAGCACAAAAAACTCACAGTGTCCTGCTCCTGATATGCCCGAATTTGCATTTATTGGACGGTCAAATGTTGGGAAATCTTCATTAATAAATATGCTTACCAATCAAAATAAACTTGCAAAAACTTCGGGAACGCCGGGTAAAACGCAAACAATAAATCATTTTTTAATTAACTCGCAGTGGTATTTGGTTGATTTGCCTGGATATGGATACGCAAAAGTAAGTAAAAAAATGCGTGCAACGTTTGAAGCATTTATTCGCTCATATATTTTGAATCGTGAAAATTTAGCATGTTTATTTGTGCTTGTGGATTCTCGCCATGAACCGCAAGCTATTGATGTTGAGTTTATTCGTTGGTTAGGAGAAGAATCTGTTCCGTTTGCAATAATTACAACCAAAACAGATAAAATAACACCCTCTGTTCTTGCTAAGAATATTGAAATATATAAAACTCGTTTATTAGAAGAATGGGAAGAACTCCCCCCAATGTTTTTGTCGTCTTCACAAAAAAAACATGGACGCGATGAAATTCTTAATTATATAGAAGATGTGTTTACCGTAATTACAAAAAAACAATGAGCATTTTTACAGAATATTCTTTATGGTATCTGCCGCTTTGTGGTATTATTGGTGTTGTAGCTTCCTTTGTTTTATATAAAAATGCCACACAATTTCGCGAAGCTCCTCGTTTTGTGCGTATAAGTATGTTTGTGTTGCGTGCTGTAGTGGTTTCGTTGCTGTGTATGTTGTTGCTCGGGATTTTTATACATCATTCTAAAACACGCATTGAAAAACCGCTTATCGTATTGTTACAAGATGATTCTGAATCGGTTGCAATTACCAATGATTCAGTATATTATCGTAACGAATATCCCAAACAAATGCAATCGTTACTCAAAAAACTTTCAAAACAATATGATGTTGAAACATTTAGTTTTGGCAAACACGTAGTGCCGGGCGTTTCGTATTCGTATTTACAAAAAGAAACAAATATTTCTCGTGCAATAGAAGACATTTCTGTACGATTTTATTCTCGCAATGTTGGTGCGGTAATTTTGGCAAGTGATGGTATTTATACTTCAGGAAAAAATCCTGTGTATAGCGTGCAAAATCTTCCTTTCTCATCGGTTTTACATACAATTGTTTTAGGTGATACGGTGCAATCGCAAGATGCTATTGTGCAAGATGCAGTTACTAATAAAATTGTATTTCGCGATGTGCCTTTTCCAATAAAAGTGTCGATTCGTGCATATTTTTTAGCAGGAAAAACAACCACTTTGCGTGTGTTTCACGAATCAAAACAGGTGTTTTCTCAACCACTTCGTATTACTTCAAACGATTTTTATTATGAACAACAGTGCCTTGTGTCATCGTTAGAACTTGGAAAACAGATTTTTACCGTAGTTCTTGATTCTGTTGATACAGAGTTTACTACACGCAATAATACCACGCATTGCATTGTTGATGTACTTGAAAGTCGTCAAAAAATAGCGATTTTTTATACTCATATTCACCCCGATATTAGTGCCGTAAAACGTGCAATAGAGGAAAATCAAAATTATAGTGTTGAATTATTTCAAATGTCTGATTTTTTGGGAACCATAGACGATTATAGTTGTGTAATATTTCATGGGCTTCCACAATCAGACCGTGCTTCGCAGTTGCTTGTAGAAAAGGCGTTTCAAAAAAAGATACCTGCATTTTTTATGTATGCTCCGAACATGCATTCACACTTTGCCAAAACGTATGGCTGTGCTGTTACGCTTCCGTATAACCAAACAATGTTTGACGAAGTACATGGCGAAGTTGATAATTTGTTTACCGCTTTTCAAATACGAAAAGACATGCAAGAACTTATGACTCTTGCACCGCCAGTTCACGCACCGTATGGGGCTTATACTATGCAAGCAGCTGCACATGTTGCTGTGTGGCAACAACTGCAATCAATTACTCTTTCTCGTCCTTTGCTTGCTTTTCAGGAAATAGATGGGGTAAAATATGCCACTTTTACGGCAGAAGGCTTATGGCGATGGCGATTGTATGCAGATAGAACCTATGGAGAAACGCGTGTTTTTGATGAATTTATACATACCATTATTTCGTATATTGCTTTGAGAGAAACACGCTCGCCATTTGAGGTTTTTACACGCGATATTTTTGAGGAAACCGAGCCTGTGATGTTTTCGGCAGAATTGTATGACGAAACATTTACGCCAGTTGTTTCAGAATCAGTATATATGTCTATTCAAGACTCTGCAAAAAAAGAATATACCTACACATTTACACCTTTAGAGCGTTCGTATATGCTAGATATTGGTATGTTTCCGCCGGGAAAATATTCATATACAGCACATTGCGTGTATAATAAAAAAGATCATAAGCAAACAGGGGTATTTTTAGTACAGTCTTTACAAAAAGAATTTTTGAATACAAAGGCAGATGTTTCTCTTATGCGAACTTTAGCCCATGAACGCAATGGTGCGGTGTTTTTTCCAACTACCATGGAGGCTATTGTTGATAGCATTCAGCATAATGAAAATATCACTCCAATTTCTCATACTGTTTGGAAACAAACAAATATTCTTGATTATATACTTCTTCTAATTTTGCTTGTTGTGTTTGTAACAGCAGAATGGTTTTTACGAAAATATTACGGAGGTGTGTAATTATTGGTGAATTTAAAAACAAAAGTTTAAAATACGGCATAAAAAAAGTCTGTGTATAATACAACATACACAGACTTTTTTTTGATTTAGTGTGTTTTTAATACACTAATGGAAGTTTCAATGTTAAAGTTTCGCCCTTGTCAGTGCTTCCAATATCACCTCTGTAATATTCACCATCATCAAATTTACCATTACCGTTTGCATCATTATACACCATAATAGTGTAGCCTGTATAGCTTTTTTGATCTACTGTGAAAATCACCTTTTCTGCTTTAAATTTAACGTCTTGTTTGTCAATTGGCGTAGCTGTTACATATGGATTTTCTTGACGTGTAACAGTTAAGATGCCATCATATACACAAGCTTTCCATTTGTCTTCGGAGTACTTATACCCTTTGTCTTCCCATGTTAAATTTGCAGTAATTGATGTTTCTTTTGAACATGATGAGGCAACCATTAAAAACGCAGCCATTGCAAAAAATAATACTTTTTTCATTTTGTTAAAATAATTTAGTAGTTAATAAATGTATTAAATTATGTATAAAAACAACATTTAAGATGTTTTTACACAAAGTATCTCTACGACAAATAAAAAAAAGGTTACTTTATAGTGCGTGTTATTTGCATTTAGGGGAGTAATATGTGTATTATTGTTTTTTTTGTACTGTTTTATATTCATATTTTTAGTAACATAGCCTGAGAAATTGCATTGCGATTTGATTTCTTTCAGTATATTTGATATGATTTTTATTTTGCTACAATAATTGTAAAAAAAGAACGTATGACCCCAGAACTCCGTGAATCGATAGACAAAACATTTGATTTAGTTACTCAAGACGCAGGTTATTCATATTTAAAAGAATACTTAGAAATATCGCCACAGCATAGAGATTATGCAGCACGGCGGTTTTATAACCTTTTGCGTGAAAGCGATAATGACGTAGAATATGCTTTAGGCGTACTGCAAACACAAATGATAGAAGAATTAGGGTATTGATAAAAGGTGTAGCGAAATAAAAACGAGAAAAAACCCGCAAGATTGTTTCGTTTTTCTTGTGTAATCGCTTTGTGGTTATTTTACTTTTTTTGCAACACTATATATTGTAAAAAAAAGTAATATTCTTACCTGTGTTTTTTTGAGGAAGACTTTAAAAGTAATACCTTTATAAACTCAAAAAAAAAACATTTACGACATGAAACATAATTTTAGCAATTTTACTAATCAGTATTCACTCTCAAAAACATTACGATTTGAGTTGAAACCGGTGGGGAAAACTATAGAACACATTGAAGCAAAAGGCTTAATTAGCGAAGATGAAAAACGAGCCGAGAGTTACAAAAAAATGAAAAAAACGATTGATGAATATCATAAGTATTTCATTGAATTAGCTATGAATTCTGTAAAACTTACACACTTAAAAGAATTTCAAGAATTATTTAACACATCTGCAGAACAGAAAAAGGAAGAAAGTTTTAAAAAAGAATTGGAAAAAGTACAAACTTCATTAAGAAAAGAAATTGTAAAAGGATTTTCTATTGGAGAAGCTAAAGAGATTTTTAATAAAATAGATAAAAAAGAATTAATTACAGATTTGTTAGAACAATGGGTAAAAAAACAAAGTGATGATTTTTATTTTGACGAAAATTTTAAAAATTTCACTACCTATTTCGGAGGCTTTCACGAGAATCGAAAAAATATGTACTCCGATAAAGCCCAGTCCACGGCTATTGCCTATCGTTTGATACACGAAAATTTACCCAAGTTTTTAGAAAATATTAAAATCTTTGAAAGGATAAAAGCAGTTCCAAAAGTATATGAGAAATGCCAAACACTCTACAAAGAGATTGAGGAGTATTTGAATATCACTCAAATTGATGAAGCCTTTGAGTTGGATTATTACAACGAGGTTTTGACGCAAACACAAATTGATGTTTATAATTTAATTATAGGAGGAAGAACTGCCGAAGAAGGCAAAAAGAAAATTCAAGGATTAAATGAATACATTAATTTGTATAACCAAAAACAAGAAAAAAACAAACGACTACCAAAGTTAAAATTACTGTATAAACAAATATTAAGTGATAGAATCAGTACATCTTTTATGGCAGAAAGCTTTTCAGAAGACCAAGAAGTTATAGATGCTATTGAAGAATATTACAAGTTTCATTTATTAGCTTTTCAAGCAGAAGATAAAGACGATACGGAGAATATATTGGAAAAAGTAAAAGAATTACTATCCAATATAAAAGAGTATGATTTAAGTAAAATCTATCTGAGGAATGATACGAAGATTACAGCTATTTCCCAGAAAATATTTGGCAACTATGGGGTGTTTAATACTGCTTTAGAATACTATTACGCTACCGCGGTAAAACCGGATTTTCAGAAAGAATATGAAAAAGCCAATCAGAAGAAGCGGGATACTTTAGATAAAGCACAAACTCAATTCGTAAAGCAACCGTATGTATCTATCGAACTACTGCAAACTGCCATTGATGCTTATATAGCAACCATAGATAAAGGAGAAGAAATCTATAAAAGATATAGCCCTACTTGTATAGCCGATTATTTTAAAAACAATTTTAAGGCAGAAAAAAAGGAAAAAAACGACAAAGAATATGGTTTTATAGACAACATAAAAGCTAAATATTCCTGTATTCAAGGAATATTGGGAACACCTTATCCAAAAGATAAAAAACTCATTCAGCAGAAAAATGATATTCCTAATATCAAAGCCTTTTTGGATAGCTTGATGGAACTATTACACTTTACACAACCTCTTTCTATAGTTGATGAAAGAGAAGTCACTAAAATTCTTACAAGCGATAGATTAAAAATTGATAAAGAATGGGCGGAAGAAGCTAACAAGTCATTTTTTGAAAAAGATAAAAAATTTTATGAGCAATTTGATTTATATTTTAAAGAATTACAAAAACTAATTCCACTTTATAATAAAGTACGAAATTATGCTACAAAAAAGCCATATAGCACTGAAAAATTCAAATTGAATTTTGAGAATAAAGGACAATTTCTTGGAGGATGGGTAGATAGTCATACAGAAAACTCTGATAATGCTACGCAAGCAGGTGGATACTTATTTAGGAAGAAAAATCAAATCGGTGAATATGATTATTTTCTTGGAGTGTCATCAGATTCAAAACTCTTTCGTTCTCATCTACGAAATGAAATAGTAGATGAAGATAAAAGTGAATTTGAGCGATTAGATTATTATCAATTGAAGTCTGCGTCTGTTTATGGTAATAGTTATATTGGAAATCAATCGTATGATAAAGACAAAGAAAACTTGTTTGATTCTATTATCGAATTTGCAAATAGAAATAACCCAGCAGCGAAAGAAGATTTTAATAAATACATTAGCAGCCAAAAAGGTGATAATAAACCTACACCAAATGGATTATTGAAAATTTTACAAGAAAAACATAGTAAGGCATTAGAGGAATTGATGATTGATGGCGATTTTATAAGGATAAATACAATTGTTACTGACAATTTAAAAAATACAATCCTCTCTTTAAATAGGATTCCTAAATCACAAGAATATAAAAATACGATATTTACCTTGTTTACAGAGCCTATTCAAGTTATTGAAGAATTATCTAAGGAAAAATCATTTTCCTATTTCCCTGTTAGTGCTAAAGAACTCGAAGACTCTTTAAATAGGGAATTGAAACCTTTATTACTATTTAAAATCTCAAATCAAGATTTGTCTTATGCAGACTCATTTTCACAAGGTAAACGAAAATCAAGAGGTAGGGAAAATATGCACACATTATATTTTCGTCAGTTAATGAGTGGTAGTCAAAACATACTCGACATTGGAACAGGAGAAGTTTTCTTTCGTAAAAGTTCTATTGAAAATCCTACCATTCACAAAGCGAATGAAGCAGTTACGAATAAAAATCCATTAGCTAAAAAGAAAGATAGTGCATTTGAATATGATATAATTAAAGATAGACGTTTTACAGTAGATAAATTTCAGTTTCATCTTTCAATAATTATGAATTATCAAAAGCCTCAAAAAGCCTCAGACTTTAATTTTGAAGTGCTTGAATTTCTACAAAACAATCCTAATGTAAATATCATCGGTCTTGACCGTGGAGAGCGACACTTGATTTATCTGACTTTGATTAATCAAAAAGGGGAAATTCTATTGCAAGAATCGCTGAATAATATTAGTTCTGAAAACTATCCGATTACTACGCCTTATCACGATTTGTTGGCTACTAAAGAGAAAGAAAGAGATGAAGCCCGAAAAAGTTGGGGGACAATCGAAAATATTAAAGAGCTGAAAGAAGGTTATATTTCGCAAGTGGTGCATAAAATAGCCAAACTAATGGTAGAGCATAATGCGATTGTGGTGATGGAAGATTTGAATTTTGGTTTCAAACGAGGTCGCTTTAAAGTTGAAAAACAAGTGTATCAGAAATTAGAAAAAATGCTGATTGATAAGCTCAATTATTTAGTGTTTAAAGATAAAGACCCTAACGAAATAGGCGGCTTGTACAAAGCTTTACAACTCGCCAATAAGTTTGAAAGTTTCCAAAAGATGGGTAAACAAAGCGGTTTCTTATTTTATGTTCCGGCTTGGAATACCAGTAAAATAGACCCTACCACCGGTTTTGTAAATCTGTTTGACACTCGTTACGAGAACTTAGATAAGGCAAAAGCTTTTTTCTCAAAATTTGAAGATATACGATATAATAGAACTGAAAAGTATTTTGAATTTGTAGTAGAAAATTATGCTGACTTTAATGCTAAAGCCGAAGGAACTAAACAGGACTGGACAATTTGTAGTTTTGGAGAACGCATCAAAAATTTTCGAAATCCAGATGCGTTAAATCAATGGGATAATAAAATTTTAAATTTAACAGAAGAATTTAAAACATTATTTACTCATAATAAAATAGATATTACAACCGAACTTAAAGAACAAATTGCTCAGCAAAATGAAGCAAAATTTTTTAAATCTTTATTAGAACTCTTCAAACTAACTATACAAATGCGGAATAGCATTACTAATAGTGAAGTCGATTATTTGATTTCGCCTGTAAAGAACAAACAAGGACAGTTTTTTGATAGCCGCAAGGCGGATGATACCCAGCCCAAAGATGCCGATGCCAACGGAGCTTATAATGTAGCACAAAAAGGATTAATGTGGTTAGAACAAATTAATAAATTTGATGGAAAAGATTGGAAGAAATTAGACTTAGATAAAACCAATAAAGGCTGGTTGCAATTTATTCAAAACAAAACCCAATAACCCATGAGCGAAATAATCATATATCTGTGTAAAATAGCAGTTGTTCGGAATTTCCGAACAACTCAAAAAGATGGAAACAAATTATGATAATCAGATAAAAAACAGATGGAAACAAAAACGACGCTATTTTCGCAAGGGGTTTTAAGATATATCAAAAAAGATACGTTAACAGAGTTTTATTGTGAACGTTGTAATAGCGTTAAAAAATCTAAAATTACAGTGCAATGGGAAAACGCAAACAAACAAATACAACTAATTTGCAATAGCTGTTATGGATATTTATTACAAAAAAAATAATTGTATTCTTTTTTGTTTTTTTAGCTTAGCAACAACAAGGCACGGTAATTGCTTATAATCAGTTCATTGACATATTATTTATTTAACTATGGAAACGTTTCTCCCTATTACATATTTAAATGATTTTGTGTTTTGTCCATACTCAATTTACCTACATCAAGTATTTGATAATAATTCTGAGGATTTGTATAGTGCAAAACCACAATTGCAAGGTAAAATAGCTCACAAAGATATTGATGAGTTTGATGAAGACACAGAGCCCACTAAAGAAACAACTCTCAAAGGAATATATGTGATATCAATGAAATTGGGAATATATGGTAAAATTGATACGTACTATACCAAAGAAAAAAAGTTAGTAGAAAGTAAATATCAAATCACAACTATATATCGTGGCTATTATTATCAATTGTGGTCGCAGTATTTTGCTCTTATCGAGATGGGATATCCTATTCATGCTTTATATTTTTACTCTATTCGAGATGAAAAATATTTTGATGTGCCAATTCCTTCAGAAAAAGAGTATAATGAATTAAGAACTCATATTAGACACATAGCGTGGTTCGATTTTGATACATTTACTCAAACAAACCTCAAAAAGTGCATGCACTGTATTTATGCATCACTTTGCGATAAAACTCAACAAGACCATGTTTACACATAAAGACATAGAAAATAGGAGTCTGTTTGTAATTAATGGCACCAAACACCAACATCTAAAAGTGTCGGTAGGGCGGCTTGTGTTAGAAGATTCGCAAACAGGAAAAGCTATTACGAAATTACCCTTTCCTAAAATAATGGGGCTTATGGTAATTGGGCATACTACTATTACTACATCACTCATAGAGCATTGCAACAAGCACGGGGTGCCTATGGTGGTAATGAAACCTAATTTTAGACCTGTGTTTTATTATGGAAACATGGCAGAAGCTAATTTTTTATTGCGTAAAAAGCAATTTGAAAAACCGAAAGGTGATTTAAAAATAGCAAAACAACTTATCAGAAACAAAACACTTAATCAACGTACTCTTATTAAAAAAACACGCGAAAGTAACAATGCAACTTCAATGGCTTTTGATATAATAGATAATAGTTTTATTAAAATTGAAGAAGCACACGATTTTAGGGAGTTAATGGGAATAGAGGGGATTATAGCAAAGCATTATTTTACTGCATATTTCGATTTTGCAAACTGGACACAACGCCAACCCAGAGTTAAACAAGATACAATTAATGCAACTATGGATATTGGTTATACGATGTTGTTTAATTATATTGAATGTATGACAAGGCTTTTTGGTTTTGACCCATATATGGGAGTGTATCATCAACTTTGGTTCCGCAGAAAAAGTTTAGTGTGCGATTTAATGGAACCTTTCCGATGCATTATAGAACACCAAATAAGAAAATCCTTAAAATATAAAACTTTTAAAAAGTCAGACTTTGAAAAGAAGAAAGGAGCATATTATTTAAAATCAGAATATAATAAAGTTTATACAAAAGTATTTTTTGAAGCTATTATTCAGCATAAAAGCGATATTTATAAATATGTGCAGCAGTATTATCGCTATTTTATGGGTAGAAAATCATCTTTAACATATCCTTTATTTATCTATGAATAATGTAATTATAGTTGCCTATGATATTTCTAACAATAAGGTTAGAACTCAATTTTCAAAATTTCTTGAACGTTATGGCGTTAGAGTGCAGTTTTCTGTATTTGAAATTCAAAACTCTCAACGAGTTTTAGATATTGTAATACATACTATAGAACATAAGTTTAAGAAAAAATTTGAGAGTGGAGATAGTATTTATATCTTTAGGGCAAATCATTCAAATACAATTAGATATGGCAGTGCTGCAATAATAGACAATGACCTTATTTTTCTTTAATTGTGCAAACCTTGTATGTGTATTAAAAACAATTTTATTGCAATATGCTTATTTTTAGACGATTATGTTTTGCTGTGCAAGTTTGAAACCATGAGGGGGGGGTATAAGTAAAAATAAAATTAACCGTAAAGTGTTGATACTAACAAAAAAACAAGTATATTTGCACGTAATAGAGGCTATAAAGCCTTTAAAATTTCTACTATTGTAGATAAAGCGTTCACGGGTTAGAAAGTCGGATGGCTATAAAGCCTTTAAAATTTCTACTATTGTAGATGTTTTTCGCAAAAACTTTTCCGCACAAGGCTATAAAGCCTTTAAAATTTCTAC
>JAAYPM010000007.1 GCA_012519815.1 Bacteroidales bacterium | reverse complement strand
CAAAATCAATATCAGCATGATGAATCGACAAAGGTTTTTTTGGTGTTACAAGTTGTTCGTTATCGGGAAAACATTTGTTTAAAAATCCCAAAATATAATCACGAGCCAATGTGTCGTATTGTAAATACATTGTAACTTTTCCGAATAAATATTTTATTTCGGGATGCATTTTTACGACAGCTACAAGTCCCTCCCATAAATTATCAAGAGCAAAAATGCCTTTTCGTCCTTTTTGTTTTGATTGATAATCAACATGCACAAAAGAACGTCCGAGTTCAACTACATAGGGCAAATAGTCTTGTCTAAATTTTTCAGAAAAATCAAATAAATTTCGCGTAGCAATATGATATATTCCTTGTGAATCACGAGCATTTTGACATATAATATATCTATATCCGCCTATAATTTCTTGATGTTCAGGATCCCACACAATTAATTGCTGATATGGAAATTGTGGATCAGTATCATATTCATCAACATCTGCACTTTTTCCTGTACCGCCACCAGCATGTCGAAAAGCCATTTCTCGCAAACGACCAATTTCTTGCATCGTATTAGGAGCGTTGTGAGCAGTAATAGAATATACGAGATTTGAACCAAAATGAGTTTTTCTAACTAACTTATCATCAGTTAATTCCAACAAAATTTTATTTCGTTCAATAGGAGCAATTATATCATCTTTCATTTTCATTCTCTGCAAGTAAATATGTTTGTTCTCTTAAATATGCAGCCCATTCCTTGGGATTCTTAGCATTGTCAAATGTTTTATATGAAATAGGTTTTCCAAATGTAATTGAAATGCTACGATTTTCATATTTATATAATTCGTTCACAAGAAAAAACATTTCTATATTCACGTGTATTCCCATGCGTTTTCTAAGATTTGCTAAATTATAAAAAAAATTAGAATTTTTCCCACTAATATACACAGGAATAATATCTCGTTTATATTTTTTTGCAAAAGTAACACATGTTTTTATCCATGGTAAATCTTGCACAACACCATTTATTTTACGTGAAACCACGCCGGCAGGAAACATTAATATTTGCTCATCAGACAAACATGCAGCATCAATTTTTTTAATATACTCACGAGAATTTGCTCCATGTTTATTAATTGGCAAAAAACAATCCTCAACGCCGGGTATGTTCATAAGTATATCATTTACAAGGAATTTTGTTTGGGAAAATAATTCCACAACCGTGTCATAAAACACAATGCCGTCAAGTCCACCTAAGGGGTGATTTGAAGTAAAAATAAATCGCCCTTGTTTGGGAATATTTGAAGTTCCATGCACTTCTACCTTAAAATTTCTATGTTTCAAAAATGTTCTGAATTTTTGACGAGTAGTAAGATTTTCAAGTATGCGTAAATCTGCATTCAAATCATCTTCGTGAATAATTTTCTTTAAATATGAAAGCACAAATTTTGGTAACATTTTATACAAACGAGGGTTTTTTTTGCGAATCACGTTTGATATGTTAATATATGTTTTCATACAAGATTTATTTTTTACAAAAATCAAGTTGTTTTATAATGATAGCATCACGAAGCTAAGCAATTTTCGATAATTGCCGAAAACACATCAGCCTCTTTTAAACCTGCCGCCCTTATTTGTTGTGGAATAATACTTGATTTACTCATGCCTGGCACCGTATTAATTTCAAGAAAATACAAATTTCCTTGTGAAATAATATAATCTACTCTGCAAATTCCTTTACAATCGAGTGCTTCATATATTTTTTCAGTTAAAGCATAACACTGTTGCGTAATGTCATCAGGTAATTTTGCAGGAGTTATTTCAATACTTTTCCCCTCATATTTTGCTTGATAATCAAAGAAATCATTATCAGTTTGTATTTCGGTAATTGGCAAAACATGCACCTCATTTCCAAGTTTATACACACCATTTGAAATTTCAATTCCATCAACAAAACTTTCAACAATCACCTCGCTATCTTCGGTAAAGGCTTTTTCAAGAGCTGGTAGCACATCACTTTTTTCATATACTTTTGACACACCAAAACTTGAACCTGCATTATTTGGTTTCACAAAACAAGGCAAGCCAACATGTGAAACAATATCTTGAGGATTAATTGTTTCGTGTTTGCGAACAAGAATTGCTTGTGCCGAAAGAATATCAAAACTGTGTAAAAACACCTTTGTTGCATATTTATTAAACGTAAGTGCAGAGGTAAACACACCAGAATTTGTATATGGTATGCCAAGTAATTCAAAATACGACGAAAGTCGTCCATCTTCTCCGGGCGTGCCATGAATAGTGTTATACACACAATCAAACACAACAGGAGTTCCATCAAGCGAAAAAGAAAAATTTTCACGAGAAACAGGATATTCTTTTCCGTTATATTCAACATACCATTTTGCACTTTCAATAAACACAGCATATAAATTATATTTGTGCGAATCCATCATTTCGCACAATTGCCGTGTACTTTGTTTCGAAATTTCAGATTCAGACGAGAAACCGCCCCCAAGTATTGCAATATTTTTTTTCATAGTACCAATTATATGTACGTTTGTATATAGTTTTCTAATTTTTGATTGTATGCATCTATACACTGTT